>JASFPF010000114.1:0-5492 GCA_050116135.1 Deltaproteobacteria bacterium
CCTTTGAGTTACTGGTATTCTGTATGATGGTGATGATGCCGGCAAAAAAGGGGAAGTGCCGGTTGTGGACAATAACCTCGGAGATGACCATAAGGTCCAGGCGGTCTGGCAGATCAAATTCTAGCGGATTGGGTGCTGGTGCTATGTTTCTGCTTAAGCGTTCCCAGGTCTTCCTCTTGGAAGACCTGGGAACCAGGCCCGAGCCCTGCCTGACATATCCCACCTTGACGGATCACATCTCATTTGGCTAAGATTCCAACAAAATCGGACCATGCCTGAAGGCTCCGTCCGCTATAGCGCAATGACACGTCTCTGGAGCCTCTTTTTGACAGGTCTTGAGAAAGGAATCTTGCCATGGCTGATAGACCAACCTACGAAGAGCTGGAAGAGAGGCTCAAGGAACTGGAAAGGCAGACTTGCGACTATGGAGAGATCAAACAGGAGTGGCTCAAGTTATCTCATGCGGTTGAGCAAAGCCCGACTGCCATCATCATCACCGATCATGAGGGCTTTATTGAGTATGTCAATCCCAAGTTCACTGAGATCAGTGGATATACGGCCGATGAAGCCTCGGGCATGAATGCCGGCGACCTTGGGGAACAGCCCAATGAAGAAGAACAACATATGTGGGACGTTATAAAGTCGGGAGGCGTGTGGCAGGGAGAGTTCTACAACAAGAAAAAAAACGGTGACCGTTATTGGGAGCGGGCGTCGATTTCGGCTCTCAGAAATGAAGAAAATGTGATCACACATTATGTTAAGGTTTCTGAAGATATCACGGAGCTTAAGCAGGCGCGGGCAGCACTTCAGGAGAGCGAGAATCGGCGATATCAGGATCAAAAAAGAATGGCTGTCTTGAAGTTTGCAAATGATGTGGCCCTGAAGTTGATGGATGAATTGAGGAATCCCTTGATGGCCATTGGAGGATTTGCCAAGCGTATTGCTCAAAGGGACCAACCCAGGGAGAAGCTATCCGAATACAGCCAAATCATATTTCAGCAGTCCGAGAAGCTCGACAGCGCCCTAAACAGGGCTCTGGCCCACTTAAGAGAAGCTTCTGAGGAAAGCTGACCTTCCCTTTAGACCACCACCTCAGGTTTCTTGACTTTTTCACCTCAGTGCTTACTGTGACATAGCAGCACTTCTAATACCAAGTTGCATTTGTACACGTATTATTTGAATCTTGGTTTTTTCATATATTTTATTATCACCGGTTTGCGATCTTACTTCAATGATTGCAACTTGGTATAAGGTGGGTGTATGCTGGCATGACGATTAAGTAGTTATGTCAACTCTGATGGACATTGAGGCATCTTATCATGAAGGACAAACACCACAAAAAACAAATAGATATGCTGATCCAAGACAATGAGAACCATTGGGGTGAGGATTATGTGTGGGCCACGAGCCGAGAGTCTAAGCGTCACGCCTTGTCACTGTCCCTTGTTGGATCCATCGTGCATCAGCACGGGGGAACAGTACAAATAGACTCTGAGACACATTCCATCAACATAGATGTTCCGGAGGAGGAAAAACTAAGGTGCGCTGAAGAACTCAGCCGAAAAGTGGACATGACATTGCACTGACAGTATGGAAGCAGAGTGACCTCAAAAGGCTTGACGGCCCTGGTGATCATGGAGTTGGATAGACTTCGCATATTTCATGTCCCGAATGGTCTAAAGACGACCATAGTTTTTGTTTAAACGTGTAGATGAGTCGTTTTCTGGTGAACTCAGTGAGCCGAAATGGTCTGCATGTCGTGGGCGTCAACGACGGTAATATGTGAGTTTAGAGACTTTGCGAATTTCTTTAGATCAAAACGATTGTAGAGGAGACAACCAATGGATTTGAAACATTATTTCGAAGAAACTGAGGGGCGGGGTGTTCTGGCGACAGCAGACTCAGAGGGGAAAGTCGATGTTGCAGTCTATTCAAGACCCCATGTGATGGACGACGGTACGGCAGCCTTTGTCATGCGTGAACGGCTGACCCATGAAAACCTCAAATCGAATCCCCACGCAGCCTATCTCTTCATGGAAAAAAGTGAAAAGTTTATAGGCAAAAGGCTCTTCTTGACCAAGATTAAGGAAGAGAAGGATACGGATCTCGCCCGTTCCCTCAGAAGACGCAAATACCCTGACGATGGAGAGCCCCTCTATCTGGTCTATTTCAAGATCGACAAGATTCTGCCGCTGATCGGGGCAGGGGATGATAAGTAATTTACGTCGTTCATGATGAAGGCACCTCGGGCAAGTCCCCTCGCACGCCGTGGCTGGGTTAGACCACCGATAAGCTTGTTGAACTACGAAAGCAAGGGCAATATCTTCAGCCTGGTTCGGAGTTAGTGAGCGTTGATAAGACCGGCAGTATGTTGACAGAGTGCGCAATAATGGAAGGATGCCCAGCCATGCTTGAGACGATGACCAAAGCACCCTGTCGGAGGGAGACCAAGGATAGCTGAAAGGTATAGAGCTGTTGAAAACGGCAGAGGCAAACGGGGTGGACCCTTCAGTCGAAATGCTCTCTTCAGAGTTGTGTGAAGACTTAATCGACAAGGGGCTCATCGCGATGTTCCTGAAGCTGACCCCGGAAGAGCGCCTTCAGGCCAACAACAACGCTGTTCAGGCGATCCTAGAGTTGCAAGATGCCTTCAGACGAGCGAAACAATAATCCCCGGAGCGCAGATCTGGGAGCGCTGCTTGATGGTCTTATGGCATCGAACGTCGAGTTTATCCTTGTGGGCGGCTTGGCTGCTGTGGCACAAGGAGCGCCCATTACAACAATCGATGTGGATATTGTACACCATCAGACGGATGAGAATATTCAGAAGCTACTGACATTTCTCTTATCGGTCGGTGCTAGGCATCGGCGTCCGGACGACAAGGTGATCAAGCCAAATAAGCGTGACCTTTTAGGCCCTGGCCATGCTTTGTTTGTTACGCGACTTGGACCTCTGGATGTCTTGGGGGTTATAGAAGAAGGACGAGGCTTTGATGCGTTGTTGGAAGACACAGAAGAAATAGATTTTCGCGGACATCGGATCCGGGTTTTAAAACTCGAGACCCTAGTTGCGTTGAAGCGACATTCTGAGCAGCCCAGAGATCGTCACCGTCTCCCCTTGTTTGAAGAGGTCCTAAGGCAGATACGCTCCGCCGCCGCGAAGACGGGTAAGGATGACGCGGATAAGAGAGAAAAGAAAACCCAGGCCTGATGATCCCATTCCGTCTTTACTCCAACGTTGCAAAAGTCGTAGATGCTGCAGATCAGTGTGTGTAAGAATGTTGCAGGGACAACTTTGATCGGCTTGACAGGTATGCTATCCTGGATAAAGGTGAATGATTCAAAGGCCTAAAAAGCGCTACGATTATTGTATTAGGAGATGATAGTCTGTGTTTGGGATTAGACAGCATTTTGATCCAGCGTCAGTTGTAGTGATCCTTTTAATGTTTATTCTCTTCACAGTAGCTCTTTTCGTGAAAGGATTTACTCATGATATCTTACTAGAAGCCGGTGTGCTGTTAGTTTCAGTAAAGCTTATAATGATGACATCCAAGATCACGGAAACGTCAGAGAATATCGTAGAAAAACTGTCAAGGATATGTGTGCCACAGGGGTTGGACCATTCGGCGAGAACCACCCGGGCCAGACTGGATGAAATATATGCACTTCTTCAGCGCTTAGAACATGAAAAAAGCGATACATCGCGTGGATGAGTACAGGTTCGGATCTAAAGGCAATTCAAAGCAGAAAACTCAGTGTGGGCTATCAAGAGGCGCTTCATAGAGAGAATTGGAAACCGGTTCTTGATCAACTGAACAAGTGCTGCACTTTTTCATCCCTAAAGATTACCACCAAAATGACATCTCTATCAAGATGGTTAAATCCCCGGCCATTTGTCTTGATAAGGAATTTTGAAGTGGTGTCTGCGTGGCTGGAAGTCGAAATAGTGGGAGGTAAATTCTAAGAATTTTCTCTTTCAAATATTAGAGGTTATGTAAAGGGATCTGAAATCGAGACCCACTTCATGAGGCTGTAAATCCTCAAGCCATATTAGAGTCAGAGATCCATATAGATGTGTTTTTTTCTATCTCAACTTATTGAAGGACGTCACGATCTTCCAGAAATGGGATCTCTATGTTGCCCTAGCAGTGGTACGGGACTTTAGTTACAGGTTTCGAAAGCTGCCGCTTTTGATTGCTTTTCTCAGATCAGCCAACCCTCGCTATGGGCCTGAGGTCAAGAAGAGTTAGACCTTGAACCAAATACGGTGTTCCATAAAAAAACCAAGAACCCTAGGGGTAGCGCATACATAGAAATCATATTCAAGGAGGCCAAGATAATCGATATGGCGCTCAGTGAGTTGCTTGTGCAAGTGGAGACTACCGCCCATAAGGCATAGGGTGTTGTTGGCTCCTTTCTGAAGCCTTTCTGAAAGAAGAAAGTTTCATGACTCCAGCCGTCTTTGTCTCCCATGGGATGCCTGCCATTGTCGTGCAGCCGGGAGCAACGCATCATTTCTTTCGGGATCTTGGGCAGATATTTGATCGGCCTGAGGCCGTTATCTGCGTTTCCGCCCATTGGGAAGCGGTTCGCCCCATGCTGACAACCGCGATCACGCCGGAGACAATACACGATTTCTCCGGGCCTCCGATCCTCTTCGAAAAGCATTATCCAGCGTCGGGCGACCCTGACCTCGCCCATGACGCAATACAATTACTGATCCATGCCGGGATTGATGCTGGCACCGATCCATCCCGAGGCTTTGACCATGGCGTCTGGGTGCCACTTATGCTGATGTATCCGGAAGCAGACATCCCCGTGGTACAGCTCTCCGTTCAGACAGAGCTTGATCCACAGCATCATCTGAGTGTGGGAAGGGCCCTGCAACCGCTTAGAGAACGTGGGGTATTGATTCTGGGAAGTGGTGGGGCAACCCATAACCTGGCGGAGATTCACCAATACAACCTTGAATCTCCTCCGCCGGAGTATGCCGTAGCCTTTGACACCTGGCTGGAAGAGGCCATAACCCAGGGCCGAGAAGACGCACTGCGCAACTACAAACAAGAGGGACCTTTTGCCTCAAGGAACCATCCCTATCCTGCCGAGCACTTCTTGCCGCTCTTTGTTGCGTTCGGGGCCGCAGGCCCAGGGGCAAGGGGTCGTTTGATCCACAAGGCATTTATGTATGGCGTCTTGTCCATGGCCACTTATATCTGGGATTGACAATCCTTCAATAGGTCCGTCAAGCTATCCTCTGCGCTAGTCGCGACCTTCACCGGCTCTTCAAAATTCGTGTGATGCGATGAAGGGCAATGCGACACACGATGACATAGGGTGCAGCGAAGATAGGCACCTGGAAGACAAGCTGGCAGACGCCCTTGCCCACTGGATCCACACGGTGTCCCGTTGCAGGCACCCCAAAGACATGCCAAGACCAGTATCGGCCGTTATCCATCTCAGTGATGACAAAAGGAGCCCACAACCCCAGAGCA
>JASFPF010000115.1:0-5487 GCA_050116135.1 Deltaproteobacteria bacterium
AGTGATTGATGACAGTTACTTATGACACAGGACACTGCCTAAACATTCTTCAAAGGTCTCGGGTGATGGCCACTCATGCTGGGTTGGGCTAATGTAGTGCTGTAGGAGCGATGATTTTGCCACTAGCGTCTCTATTTTCTCCCATCAAACTGGGTTCCATGCAGGTTAAGAACCGTCTTGTTATGCCTCCCATGAGTCTCAATTTCGGGGTAGACGAAGATGGATATGTGACCGAACAGCACTGGGAATATCTGGCAGCAAGGGCTAGGGGAGGGACCGGCATGATCGTGGTTGGAGGGGGTGCGGTTCACCCCTCCGGACTCGATCTTCCCCGAATGCCTCCTGTCTGGTCTGATCGTTTCATCGGTCCCCTTAGAACGATGACGGAGAGAATCAAGAGGTATGACACCCGGTTCGGCATGCAGCTCTTGCACGGTGGTCGTCAGGCCTATCTTGGCAAGAAGGTGGCGCCCTCGCCGATTCCTGCCCTTGCTGTGGTCAAGGGTGTTCCCAGAGAGCTGACGCGTGCAGAGATAAGGCAATTAGTCGGCGCCTATGGCGATGCGGCCTTAAGATGCCAACGGGCAGGATTCGATTTCGTGGAGATACACGCGGCTCACGGCTATCTGATCACTCAGTTTCTTGCCGGTAATTCAAATCTTAGACAAGATGAATATGGTGGTTCTTTTGAAAACAGAACAAGATTTTTGATGGAGATCATCGAAGATATTAAGACCAAGACCCGACCAGGATATCCGATCGGGGTCAGATTCAATGGTGAGGACTATGTGGAGGGTGGATGGACACTGGCAGACGCCAAAAGGCTTGCCCCCGAACTCGAACGGCTCGGCATTGATTGGCTCCATGTCTCTGCCGGTATTTACGGCTCCATGCCAGTTACCATTCCCTCCATGTATTCTGATCAAGCCTGCTTTGTACATCTGGCCGAAGAAGTAAAAAGGAGCGTATCGATTCCTGTCATAGCCGTCGGCCGGATCAAGAATCCGGACATGGCCGATCGTATCATCAGAGAAGGTCGGGCCGACATGGTCGCCATGGGGCGGGCCCATTTGGCTGATCCAGAACTTGCCAAGAAGGCCTGTGAAGGCCGTCTTGCAGATATCAGACCATGCATTGGATGCTGCAAAGGGTGTATTGAAAGGGCCCTGGCCCTTGAAGAGGGAACGTGTGTCATGAACCCTGAAGTGGGGCGAGAATATCTTTTTAAGAACAAGGATATGCCCGCACCCAAAAAGATCCTCGTGGTTGGTGCAGGCCCTGCAGGTTTGGCGGTCGCCAGAATGGCGGCGCTTCGTGGCCACAAGGTCACGATTGTCGAGGAGCGTAGTCAAGCAGGAGGCATGGCTAGACTCGCCTCTATTCCCCCGGGACGCCTGGAGATCATGGAATGTATAGAGTATTATGTTCGGGAGTTGAATCGACTCAACGTAGAGATTCGGTTCAGCACGGCGCTAAGCAGGGCGCTTATGAGCGGGCTAAAACCTGATGTGGGTATCATCACCACAGGCAGCCTGCCTGACATTCCCCAGATGGCAGGCCTTTTTGATACTGCAATGGCCCTTCACACCATCACCGATGTGCTCGAAGCCGATGCGACGCCCGGCCATCGGATTGTCGTTCTGGGAGGCAATATGGCAGCGCTTCAGGTGGCAGACTTCCTGGCTGAAAAGGGAAGGGACGTCTTTGTCTTGCATCGTGGTGATCATTTTGCGGAACAGATGGCGCCAAATGATAGAACCTATCTCATGGAACGATTGAAACGGCCAGGTATTCAGCTTTTTAAAAGTGTCGGTATTGAAAAATTCCTGAAAAACGGCATAAGGTTCCGATGGAAAGGGCAGGTTAAGCAATTGGACGGGATCACTGATATCATTCTCTCAGAAGCCATGCGCTCCAATAGGAGGACCACAGAATTGTTCAAAGAAGCGGATATTGAGGTCCATACCATAGGCGATGCCAAGTCCCCCCGGACCCTTTTTGAGGCACTCGCTGAAGCGGATGAACTGGGTCGCGCATTGTGAAGAAAAAAGAAATTTGAACCGCGAAGGCGAGCGCATTCCCCGCAGCTTGACTTCGACGAGCTCAGTGTATAGTTTGGCACTCATGTCTGTGCGTAGATACGTACAGACATATAACGTCAAATGATTTTTTACTTGCGGATGACCCCTTCCAGATTATATAAGAAACCATGACCGAAAGAGAAAGATTTACAACAACCATTAACAGTAAGTTGCTCGAACGGCTCAAGGTCCTCGCCATTTACCAGAAGTGTACGACGAATAAGTTGCTTGACGATGCCATCCGTGACCTTCTGAAAAAGTACGAAAAAAAGGGACCAAAGAATCATCCATGATCATTCCAGAAGTCCCGCCGGAAGCCTGATGGAACAAGCCCCCAACTACAAGAAAGAAATAGAAGAGATCATTCGTCAGTTCGAATGCCCAAAAGATTTTCGATGTTACAAATCTGGGTTTAAGCTTCTATGTAGGGCAAGGGATATCGGAATGGAATCGTTCCTGGAATGTCTGGAAGAAGCCCCTCGGTCTTGCCGATTTTCACTCCCTTTCGACATCGGACACCTTTGCGAATGTCCTCTTCGTATCTATATTTCTAAAAAGCTGGGGAAGTGATCTTTGGCATGTCACTGTAAGCCCTGGGCATGGTCCATTGGAAGAGAGATGCAAGATCAAACAAGTTTGTCAAAAAAGGCCTTTACCATCTTTTCGGCTGTTTTGTCGAAATCGATCTCGTAGGTTCCTTCCTCGATCTTATCCTTAATTGCCTGGACCTTCTCCGAGCGGACATCCGGTTCAGATCGAATCACCTCTTCGGCCCGTCGAACGTCTTTTGACCTCTCCGACAAATTGACGACAGCATCCTGCTGAGTCTCGGCAGGCCCATCGTTTGGGGCGGGCGTCTTTTCGGTCGCTTCTTTCGTCTGCCTAAGGGCTGCTTCGTTCATATACTTGACAATGTCGTGGCCATCACCTGTGATCTTCATCAGCCAACACCTCCATCTAATCAAATCATGTTGTCGTTGACTTTGTCCCTGGTAATCTCTTCAAGTCGACGCTTCAAGAACTTGGAGTCCTCAATCGAGAGGGTCTTCATTTCCTCCCCGTTTTCTTTGTCAATCACCTTGAAGACGAGTTCGGCGCTGTCTCCTCCCATTGCAAGATTGCTGCCATACTCACCCTCGAGCTCCTTGAACACGTCTTGTTCCATAGCGTCTCGGGGGCCGAAGCGCACGATTCGTTCAACCACATCCTCTGCCACCTTTTCAATAACGGCCTTTCGCCTCGCTTCAGAAGAGATGGTGATGCTGTCGGTTCGATTCGGGGCTATGCTTGGGGTGTTTTCCCCTCGCTGTCTGCTGAGGCTCAGCTGTCTGCCGTATGCCTTTAAGACATTATGGATATGATAGGTGCTGATGTGCATCAACGCTTCTCCCCTGATGCCTTTATCGGAACATTGGACGAAACCTTTAAAAAAATCAACCCAAGATGGCCTTGTAGCCACCGACCTCAGTCCGCATATAACATCTGTTTTGAAACCATGCCTCTGAAGATCTCGTCAAAACGCGCTTTGTTGAAGAGCGTTCCCTTAATCCCGCCCTAACGGACGGGGCCTGCAGGACGCCATCCGGTCCAGGGAGCCCTGCCTTGGTGCCCCCGTTTTTGTTGTTGGCTTTAGACGTTATCGGAACGTATTGACAGGATTTTGACATCTTTTCCGGATTAGGCCCATTTGATGCCCTCCAGTTTGTTACAACATGTTGATTTAATTGAATATAGTATTTTGGCACAACCGTTGCTAGACCATCCACTCACTGAACGAACGTTAACGGATTCGGTCAAACATGATCCAACCATTCAGCTCAGAGTTTCTGGCACCGACCAAGAGGTTTCGGCGCTTGTCCGTGCTTCTGGCCATCCATGATTCTTCCCGAGTCAGTCAGCATCAAATTGCACGTATTGCTCGTCTGAGCAGTTCCATGGTGAACAACTATATCAAAGAGCTTCATGAACAAAGGCTCATCAAGATCACGGGCGATACTAACCGAACTCAGAGGTATTATCTGACGCCTTCTGGCCGGGAGATGCTGATTTCTTCTTTGCTCTCTTACTCCAGCGAGATCATCCAGCTTTACGGGGGTGCTAAGCGCCAACTTTCTAAGAGGCTACAGCGTATCCACGAGGAGGGCATCCGCACTGTGGCGTTGTTCGGCGCTGCAGAGACTGCCGAGGTTGTTCTTGCAGCCATCAGAGAAACGCCACTGACGGTTATGGCTGTTATGGACAATGACTCGGCCAAACAGGGCAAACCCCTGAACGGGCTCATCGTTCAGAAGCCAGAGTCTTTGAGTAAAATCGAGGTAGACGCAGTCGTGATTACGTCCTTTGGGCGGCAGGAAGAGATCCATAACGACGTTCGGAGGCACGTGGGAGACGGAATGAAAGTCGTTAGATTGTCGGACTTTTAGGAGGTACTATGAGAGTTCTCATCACGGGCATTACTGGGATGGCTGGCAGCCATTTGGCTGAGTATCTAGTAGGTCGACGAGAATGTGAAGTCCACGGCACCTCGCGGTGGCGGAGTAACCGGGAAAGCATTGCTGCTTTTGAAAAAGACCTTCACGTGCATGAGTGTGAATTGAAGGACCCTCATGCGGTCGTCCGCTTGTTGAAAGAAATCCGGCCACAACGGATTTATCATCTTGCATCACAAAGCAATGTGGCTTCCAGTTGGAATGCTCCCCATGAGACGCTGGTTAACAACATTACTGCCCAACTCAATGTGTTCGAGGCGGTTAGACAGCTGGACCTCCTGGACACCCGCATTCATGTTGCCGGCAGCTCGGAAGAGTACGGCTTGGTCCATGAGC
This sequence comes from Deltaproteobacteria bacterium, assembly GCA_050116135.1. Taxonomy (GTDB): domain Bacteria; phylum Desulfobacterota; class Desulfobacteria; order Desulfobacterales. Next base: position 4,907 of record JASFPF010000115.1, read on the forward strand.
ATGAACTGCCGGTCAGAGAGTCCAATCCCCTGAGACCGGTTAGCCCCTATGCCGTGAGCAAAGTCACCCAGGACCTTTTGGCCTATCAATACTTCCAGAGCTACGGGCTCCATGTGGTCAGAACCAGGGCGTTTAATCACACCGGTCCGAGACGGGGCGACGTTTTCGTCACCTCCAGTTTTGCCAGGCAGATCGTAGAGATCGAGCTGGGGGAAAGGGAACCGGTGATGCGTGTAGGCAATCTCCAAGCAAAACGTGACTTCACTGACATACGAGATGTGGTCAAGGCCTATGTTCTTGCCCTTGAGCATTGTGAACCGGGAAGCGTTTATAATATCGGCTCCGGCACAGCGCGGAGCATCAAACAGGTTTTGGATCTCCTTCTCGGCATGAGCAAACTGATCATCCAGGTAAAAGAGGATCCGGCACGGATGCGTCCATCGGACGTGCCAATTTTGATATGCGATAGCTCAAGATTCTTTAAAAAGACCGGGTGGCGGCCCCGGATACCCTTTGAGCAGACGCTATTTGACCTTTTGACGTACTGGCGAGAAAAGCTGGATCAGGATGAACGGGTCAAA
>JASFPF010000116.1:0-5483 GCA_050116135.1 Deltaproteobacteria bacterium
GCGTCCCAACCTTTCGGAAGGTTTGCCCTTATCAGGCGCGATGAATCACTAAGTTGTCAAAAATGCTTCAAAAACTGACTTTCTTTTTGCCACCCCCGTTTTTCTTGGTTGCTTCCTTCGCCCTTTCTTGAGTCGTGGGTCAGGCACTTATTGAGGGAAATGTGATCCCGTGCCAACTAAGTCTGATCATAAAAGTAGATTTTGCCTGTTGTAGAGCGCAAAAAACGTACCGAAGCTGCTGGGCTGGGATGATGTTGGTGCATCTATTGGACAACGTTGAGATAATGTTGACCAGAGCTGCAGGCTCATAAGAGGCCCGCAAGCGCGAGTGTGACAGGAATTGTCAACGTGATGACAAACTTTGTGATGCAGATGAAGACGGCGAATGACACGAGTCGCCATCACCATTGTGGCTCAGAGGAAAACAGCTTCGCGGCTGCTTCGCTGTCCAATGGTTTGGAGAACAGGTATCCCTGTCCGTACTGGCACTGCAAGGCTCTTAATCGGAATACAGCTTACCACGATCAACACTCAGAGCTTTTCAAACGTTTCAGACCGAGATCACAACAGCAGGCGTAGAGGAGATCCACCGACGGTGAAAAGCCGGAAGAACAATGGGCCCCTTGGTGTCGGCATCCCCTCCACCCGCATGACAGGCTCATAGCTTCGCTGTTCGCCTGCGGGTGATCCCTCCCGCTTCTCCTGATCAACAATTCGAAATAAATAAACGTCGTTTAAATATAGAATATTCTGTGTTAACTTGACTACAAATTGAAGATCCTTGCAACTTGCTTTTGATCTTCAATTTATGATGATGGGACCACCGATGAGGCGTCAGTGATGAGCTAGTTTCCATCCATAAATGGCCCTTTTCCCCCTGAGCGGCGTTCTCCGCAGGTTTTCGCCTGCGACATACGAAAAGTACGCTTTGGCGTCAACCCTTGTGCGGCCTTGCTCAGAGCACAAAGTGCTCATTTCTGCATTGGAAACTGCCGCCTGTGCCCATGGGTTGGATTATGTTTCGTGGATGGGCAAGAGCTATTACCGTCAACACACGTAGTGGCGGTAGCGTGAAGGATTTGGAAGAATCATGGGAAGCCCAAAGAACAATCGGATACCTGAAGACGTCAAGCGTATTCATCTCATTGCTATTTGCGGCACGGGCATGGGCGCCCTGGCAGGGATGTTGAAAGAGGCCGGGTTTGAAGTGACGGGCTCGGATCTTCACGTCTATCCGCCTATGAGTACCTTTCTTTCAGAACGTGGCATCCCGATCACCGAAGGCTTTCGCCCAGAAAACCTGTTTCATAGGCCAGATCTTGTGGTTGTCGGTAACGCCGTCTCAAGGGACAACCCCGAAGTGAAGGCCATGCTGGACCTTGCCGTCCCCTATTGCTCCCTTCCCCAGGCCCTAAACCGGTTTTTTATCCATGGCAAAGGCGCCTTAGTCATCACAGGGACCCATGGCAAGACTACAACCTCAGCCCTCCTTGCATGGGTTTTAACCATGGCGGGCCTTGATCCTGGTTTTATGGTGGGCGGCATCCTGAAAAACTTTGATCGCAACTACAACCTTGGCACCGGGCCTTATTTTGTCGTGGAAGGAGACGAATATGATACGGCCTTTTTTGACAAGGGGCCGAAGTTTCTCCACTACACCCCATCCCGGGCCATTCTCACGAGCGTCGAATTTGACCATGCCGATATCTATCCGGGCTTGTCTCATGTGAAAAGAGCCTTTTTCGACTTTGTGACGGCCATGCCACAAGAAGCCCTCCTGGTTGCCTACGATGGCGATCCCATCGCAACAGAACTCACAAAGCAGGCCTCCTGTTGGACGGCATTGTACGGCTTTGATAAAAAGTCGCCCTGGAGGCTTGAGAAGACGCAGTTTGATCCGCCGTGGACCCGTTTTGAAGTCACAAAGCGCGGCCAGCCCTTTGGCACTTTTAAGGTGCCTCTCATGGGTCGTCATAATCTGTTGAATGCCTTAGCCGTCATTGCAGTGGCTGATGATTTAAGACTACCAGCAGATGTCATCTCTCATGCGCTGGAGACCTTTGAGGGCATCAAACGCCGACAGGAAGTGCGGGGAATCAAGAGCGGCATTATGGTGATCGATGACTTTGCCCATCATCCCACCGAGGTGCGGGAAACCCTTGCTGCTGCCCGTTCTTTTTATCCAAACAAGAGGCTTGTCGCCGTGTTCGAGCCACGAACCAACTCTAGCCGACGCAAGGTTTTTCAGGACAGATATCCTGATTCCTTTGATACGGCGGATCTCGTGTGTATTCGAAAGCCTCCGTTGCTGGAAAAAATCCCAGTTGAGGAGCGGTTTTCATCCAAGCAGTTGGCCCGAGATCTCATAGCCCGTGGAAAAGAGGCCCATTACTTTGAAGACACCGATGCCATCATCGAACATCTTGCAGCTATTGGCAAGGCGGGGGATGTAGTTCTTATCATGTCCAATGGCGGGTTTGACAACATTCACGAAAGACTATTGGAACGGCTATGAACCCTAGCGTTGCAAACTATAGGGTAAAGACGGAGAAGCAAGGTTGATATTCACTGCATTGACTTTGTTGCAAACATTCCTTATCTTGAAATGAATTTCTCATAGCGGGAAGCGTCGCGAGAGATGGCTGCAAGACGAATACTAACCTATCCTGACACAGTACTGCGGGAACCGGCTGAGCCTGTCACGAATATCGACGGGAAAATCCAGGCGTTCATCGACGATATGGCCGATACCATGTACCAGGCCCCTGGCATTGGATTGGCAAGCAACCAGGTAGGAGAGCCGTGCCGTATCATCGTTTTCGATACGTCGGCTAGGGATGAACCAAGTGAGCTTGTGGTGGTGATCAACCCTGAAATCATTGAAGTCGATGGGGTTGTTTCAAGCGATGAGGCATGCCTGAGCGTTATCGACTATAGTGCTGAGGTCAAGCGTGCACAGCGTGTCACTGTCCAGGGCCTGGACAGGGAAGGGAACCCAATCACCCTAAGAAGGGACGGGCTTTCGGCCATTGTGCTCCAACATGAGATCGATCATCTGAACGGTCTACTCTTCATTGACCATGTGAGCAGGCTTAAACGAGAGCTTTACAAAAGAAGGTTAAGGAAAAAATTAAAGGAAAGGGGATCCTCCTTACAAAAACTCTAAGGATGATCATAGTTATGGCGATACCAAAGTAGGCAAGGAATAACCAAGACATTTCAGAGCTGCATCAGGTTAGGATCCATGAGGTTCCAGGGGCGCCAGAAGGAAGGTGTCGCCTTCTTGCTTTACGCAGAGCCCAAACATACGGATCGTCGTGGTCAGAGGCCTGCCAAAGAAAAAATCCATGGCGCTCGGGTCTAGGTTTAATTTCTCTATTAGGAAAAGCCGCGTGTATTCGTCATACCGCAGAAGGTCAAGGATCTTTTCCACTGCTTTCTCGGCATCCGGTCCCCCCAACTTTTTTACGAATGCCTCCAAGATTTCATATGAGCACTTTTGTTCATGGGCACCTATGATCTTGAGCATCCCATCATCTGGATTGATGAGGTGTTTTCTTTGAAGGCGTGGCTTGGCCATGACTTCATTGAGTTTCCGTAAATCCCAGCATTTTAAGGCCCGGCATTCGATGGGTCTTTGGTCGTAAATTCTGCATTCCTTCTGTTCATCATCGTAAAACATACATGTCCAGGCTTCATTCCGCCCTTTGATCTTGATCATTTCCTGTTCAAGGGCCATCAATGTGTCATCTGTGTTGCGAACAACCTCACCTTTTCTTAAGGTATAAAGGTTGGTCTTTTTCAAAATGCCCTCCTCAAAAAGGGTCGTGTCGTCCTCATGGAGGGTGGGCCCGCCTTTCATACAACAGGTCCCACAGCGAATGCAGTGGGTCCGATGTTGCCCTGACTTCTCAGCCATCAAACGATTGGCCTTGACCATGCTTAGCCTCTACAGGGAGTTATCCGCGGGGGCAACAGCCCGTAAACAAATAACCCCGCCATCAAAGATGACGGGGTTATCCATCCTTTAATTTCCCGAAACCGCTGCCTTGTGCAGGGGGCCCGAGAAGGCCATTGTCTTGCTGGTCGATAGCGATAAAGCTGCGTCCCAAGGCTTTTGGGCTATAGCCTATGGGTTTTGCACCTCACACGGTTTCAACATTCACCGCCTGCGGTCCCTTTTGGCCCTGCTCGACCTCAAAGCGAACGCGCTGGCCTTCATACAGAGACCTGAAACCACTCCCGAGAATGGAGCTATAGTGGACAAAGACGTCCTGGCCTTCGTCCATGCTAATGAAACCATAGCCCTTTTTCTCGTTAAACCACTTCACTGTACCTTCTGCCACGACCATATCCCCCCTTTCACAAGATTATTTAGCTGGGATATGGGTCTGACAGCAAAAAAAGCCACCAAGGTCTCTCTGCCTTGATGGCATCTTGTTCTACTCCACAAAGCTCCTATCCCAAACCACAACTTTGCCTCACCCGAAGGTGTGAAGCTCAACAATCTAATAAAATATCAACATCTTTTTCTATATCATATAACATCTTTTTGTGTCAAGCAAATCTGTTATTTTTCTTGACACGTCGGAGGGTTATCCATAACGTTGCAAAAGTCGAGGGTGCTGCAGATCCAAGGCGTCCAAGGGTGAGGCTGTAGTAAACTACGCCGAACCCTTGGCAACGCAGGAGATGCGGTATCATCGGCTTTCCCAAAGGGTAAACAACATAGTTGTTTTTCTAGTTTTCTGGATATCACGCTCAATGCATCCCTCAAAAGCGTCCAAACAGATCGTAGATAGAGGCCATTGTTACTTTTTGGGACGTTTTACCATGTTATTTATGCAACTATAGGGTTATCATGACAGCAATCGCACATGAAGCTTTCTGCTTCGGGGTCCATCGAACTCGCAAAAAAACACGCCCTGCCATGTCCCCAAACTCAGCCGGCCTCTTTCCACAGCTATCATCTCGGAAGATCCCACCAGACTCGTCTTGATATGGGCTGGCGAGTTTCCCTCCAGATGGCGGTACGCCTCCTTCCAAGGAACGATCTTGTTCAAGACCATGAGGATGTCTGCCTTGACGCTCGGATCGGCGTGCTCATTGATTGTCACGGCTGCTGTGGTATGTGGAACAAAGAGGAAGCAGAGTCCACGGTCAATGCCCTCTGCTTGGATCATTTTTTCAACCTCGGCAGTAATGTCTATGAGTTCAGTCTTGGAGCTGGTCTTGACCGTCAGGGTCTTATTCAAGGCGCCTCCTCAAAAAAAAGAGACTCTACCCCTGGGTAAAGTCTCTTCTTCGGACATCCTAGTTGTCTGACAAAATCAGGAAGTTTTCCCTACACACAGCCGGTCGGCTTAGGAAGACCTGCCATCTTACACGCGCCCTTGCCAGGGCCAGAAGGAAACAGTTCGTAAATGTGTTTGAGCTTGTAGCCAGTGACCTTAGAGAAGATCCGGACCATGGGAGCAATGCCA
>JASFPF010000117.1:0-5462 GCA_050116135.1 Deltaproteobacteria bacterium
GGACTCATTGCACGGCGCATCGTTTGCAAGATACGCCAGGGAGATCGGCTAAGGCGTGGAGACCGCTTTGGCATGATCTGTTTCGGGTCCCGATTGGATGTCTATCTTCCTCCAGACACCCAACCGGCCGTATCTGTCGGGGACAAGGTGTGGGCCGGGACATCGGTTTTGGGACGTTTGGCATGAAAAAGAAAAACCGATCCAAGAAACGCCAGTTGCAACGCGGGATCTATGTCTTGCCGAACTTGCTGACTTCTGCCAACCTTTTTTGCGGTTTTTATGCTATTATTGCTGCCATCCAGGGGAATTTTACAAAGGCTGCCATGGCTATCATGGTTGCAGCCGTCTTTGACATCCTAGACGGCAAGATCGCCCGCGTGACCCGGACTGTGAGTAAATTCGGCCTTGAATATGACTCTCTGTCCGATGCCATTTCCTTTGGAGTGGCTCCCGGTATCCTGGTTTATCTTTGGGCGCTTCAACCCTTCGGTCGATTAGGGTGGTTAGCCGCACTCCTGTTTGTTGCCTGCGGCACATTGCGGCTGGCCCGGTTTAATACCCAGGCGGGGTCTATTAGCAGTGAGTATTTCATAGGCTTGCCGATCCCGGCGGCTGCCTTTATGATCGCTACAACGGTCCTGCTGCTCCATCGTTTCGGCGGCGGGGGGGCCACAAGACACGTGACCGTCCTCATTATGATCTACCTATTGTCGTTCTTGATGGTTAGCACGGTCAAGTATTACAGCTTCAAGCATGCCGCGCTTTTCAAGAAGATGAGATTCAACATGCTGGTGGTCTTGATTCTCTTTGCCATCGTGATTGCGGCGGAACCAAGCCTCAGCTTCTTTCTCATGATGCTTTGCTACGTCCTCTCCGGCCCCTTCACAACCTTGTGGCTTCGTAAGACTAAGACAAGGCAGGTCGAGGCTGCTCTCAGTAACCGAGTCGATATCTCCTCGCAAGAGCCAGTATAAACCATGCCCCAAACGATTACGGAAAAAATCCTGGCTGCTCATGCAGGACGGGCAAGTGTGATGCCAGGGGAATTGGTCACTGTCCAGATCGATATGGCGCTGGCCAACGACATCACTGCGCCGATTGCTATCGAGCTCTTTGAAGAATCAGAGACGCCCTCGGTATTCCACCAGGAAAAAATTGCGTTGGTGCCGGATCACTTCGTACCGAACAAAGATGTCCGCTCGGCCATGCAGGTCCAGATCATGCGAAGGTTTGCCAAGAAATACGGCATCAAGCATTTTTTCGAATTGGGCCAAATGGGTATTGAACATGTGCTGTTGCCAGAACAGGGCCTGGTGCTGCCCGGGGAGGTGGTCATCGGTGCGGACAGTCATACCTGTACATACGGTGCCCTGGGGGCCTTTGCCACAGGGCTCGGCAGTACTGATATTGCCGCAGCCATGATCACGGGCGAGGTGTGGCTCAAGGTGCCAGCGTCGATGAAGCTGACGTATCAGGGGCAACGGCGAAAATGGGTGACTGGAAAGGACCTGATTCTCTATACCATTGGCGATGTTGGCGTCGATGGGGCCAGGTACAAGGCCATGGAATTTGTCGGTGAGGCCATAGAGGCCTTGTCCATGTCGGATCGTATGACCATGGCCAACATGGCGATAGAGGCTGGAGCCAAAAGTGGTATCATGGCACCGGATCAGGTGACACAGGATTATGTGAGAGAGCGATCAAGAAGAGCTTTTCAGCCCTATCACAGCGACCCAGACGCCGCTTATGACCAGGAGAGGGTTTATGATGTCTCGGAGATTGAGCCGCAGGTGGCCTTTCCTCATCTGCCTGAAAATACACGGCCAGTGTCTGAGGCGGGAACCATCTCCATCGATCAAGCGGTCATCGGATCGTGCACGAACGGACGCATCGAAGACCTTCGCCTAGCTGCCCAAGTCCTTAAGGGGCACACCATTGCCAAACATGTGCGGCTCATCGTCATACCGGCCACGCCGAGCATTTATCGACAGGCCTTAGCTGAAGGCCTCCTTGACATCTTCTTGGCTGCCCAGGGCATTGTCAGTCCACCCACGTGTGGGCCTTGCTTAGGCGGGTTCATGGGCATTCTTGGGCCTGGTGAACGAGCTGTTGCTACCACCAACCGTAACTTTGTGGGGCGGATGGGACATTCAACCAGTGAAGTTTATCTCGCCAATCCGGCCGTAGCGGCCGCCTCGGCCGTCTTGGGCCGAATCGGAAGCCCGGAAGGGCTATAGCCGGCACGAAAGTCGTCTTGGTGTAGGAAAAGACCGATGATACTTGAAGGGGCTGTTTGGAAATTCGGCGACAATGTGGATACGGATGTGATCATCCCTGCCACTTATCTGGTGACCACAGACTATAGGGAGCTGGGCAAGCACTGTATGGAAGGGCTGGACCCAAGTTTTTCTGAAAAGGTCCGGCCAGGGGATATCATCGTGGCCGGGAAGAATTTTGGCTGCGGCTCCTCACGGGAGCATGCACCAATGGCCATCAAGGGGGCGGGCGTTTCGTGTGTGGTGGCAGAGAGCTTTGCCCGAATTTTTTTTAGAAATGCCTTCAACATGGGACTTGCGATCTTTGAGGCACCGGATGCTTCAGAAGCCATTCAAACAGGGGATCAACTATCGGTCAACCAAGACACGGGCGAGATCATAGACCATACAAGGGGGGGGCGTTTTTTGGCGAGCCCGATCCCGCCCTTTATGCAGGGACTCATAGAAGCCGGAGGACTCATGTCCTACGTGTTGAAGCAGAAACAAGGCTGACGGGGCTTGCTGTTCAAGGCGCCATGACACACAGAGAATATGACATTGCCGTGATCCCGGGAGATGGCACGGGTCCAGAGGTGATCGCCGAAGGGCTGAAAGTACTTCAGGCCGTGTCCAATAAGCATGGTTTCAGGCTCGCTTGGCATCGCTTCGACTTGGGGGCTCAACACTACAAACAGACAGGGGAAACCCTGTCCCATGAGGTCCTGGACGCCATGAAGGCCTGTCACGCCATGTATCTCGGGGCGATTGGTGATCCAGAGGTGCCACCGGGCATACTGGAAAAGGGTATCCTGTTGCGGCTTCGCTTTGAGTTGGATCAGTACATCAATCTTCGACCCATCAAGCTCTATCCTGGCGTGGAGACGCCCATCAAGGATAAGGGGCCTGAGGAAGTTGACTTTGTCGTTGTCCGTGAGAATACAGAAGGTCTGTACGCGGGCGCTGGCGGCATCCTAAGGCGGGGGAGCCCTCACGAGGTGGCTATTCAGGAGTCGATCAGCACGCGCATGGGGGTTGAACGGTGCATTCGATACGCCTTTGAGGCCTGCAGGCGTCGCAACCGGGCTAAGAAACTGACCCTGTGCGGAAAGACCAATGTCTTGACGTATACCTTCGATCTATGGGAACGCACGTTTAGAGAAGTGGCACAGTCTTATCCGGATATTGAAACCAACTATGTCCATGTGGATGCCTTGTGTATGTGGATGATCAAGAATCCTGAATGGTTTGATGTTATTGTCACAGAAAATATGTTCGGTGACATCATTACCGATTTGGGCGCGGTACTGCAGGGTGGCTTGGGTGTGGCCGCAGGGGGGAACATTAACCCCCAGGGGGTTTCCATGTTTGAGCCTATTGGCGGGTCTGCGCCTAAATATGCGGGCCAAAACATGATTAATCCCATTGGGGCCATTTTGGCCGCCAAGCTCATGCTGGAAACCCTTGGGGAGACCGAAGGGGCTCGGACCATCGAAGACGCCGTCGCGAAAGTCTTGCGAGAAGACCTGCAAGGCACAGCCGCAGGCGAGATGGGATATTCGACGTCCGAGGTGGGGGATTTGATCGTGGCATTTATAGAGGCCTCAGGAAAAAGGAGGATCAGGAAAAATGGGCAAATTGTTTAACGTTGCCGTGGCTGGTGCCACTGGTGCGGTGGGCAACCAAATGGTGGCTTGCCTGGAAGAACGAAATTTTCCTGTCAAGACCCTAAAACTGTTGGCCACAGCCAAGTCCGTAGGACGCAAACTCCGATTCAAGGGTGAGGAGCTTCCGGTAGAAGAATTGACTGAGGCTTCCTTCAAGGGGGTGGACATCGGCATTTTTTCTGCTGGCGGTGCTGCCAGCCAGCAGTTTGCGCCAGCGGCCGCGCGTGCCGGCTGTGTCGTGGTGGACAACTCTGCAGCGTGGCGTATGGACCCTGAGGTTCCCCTTGTGGTTCCCGAGGTCAACCCCCATGCTATTGCTCAGTATAAGACCAAAGGCATCATTGCCAATCCCAATTGCTCTACCATTCAGATGGTGGTGGCGCTGGCGCCTATTTACAGAAAGGTTGGGATAAAGAGGATCGTGGTGTCTACCTATCAAGCCGTGTCTGGCACAGGCAAGAAGGCGATTGACGAACTCTACGATCAGACCAGGGCGATGCTCAATTTCATTGAGCCAAAAAACAAGGTTTATCCTCATCGAATCGCCTTTAACTGTTTGCCCCACATCGACATCTTTCTTGATAATGGGTACACCAAGGAAGAGATGAAGCTGGTCGGTGAGACACGGAAGATCCTGGAAGATGAGACCATCGGCATTACTGCCACCACGGTCCGGGTGCCCGTCTTTTTCAGCCACTCTGAGTCGGTCAATGTTGAAACGGGTCAGCCCATTACCGCGCAGGAGGTACGGGCCTTGCTGGAGGCGGCCCCAGGGGTGAAGGTGGTGGATGATCCCTCGCACAATTTCTATCCTTTGGCTATTGACGCGGCAGGAAAGGACGAAACCCTTGTGGGTCGTATCAGAGCAGATGAGTCGATTGCCAGTGGCATCAATCTCTGGGTCGTATCGGACAACATTCGCAAGGGGGCGGCCACCAATGCGGTTCAAATAGCAGAGATGCTGGCGCAGGACCATCTAAGTGGCTGATCTGATAGTGGGGATATCATCGTCGCCGGTCTTGGATTTCCAAATCAAAGAACAAGGAGTGAGGTCTTGGAACGCATACCCATCACAAGGGCGGGTTATGAGGCCCTGCAGGAGCAGGTCAGACATCTTAAGACTGTTGAAAGGCCCGCGGTTATAAGAGCCATTGAAGAGGCCCGCGGTCATGGTGATCTCACAGAAAATGCAGAATATGAGGCTGCCAAAGAGCGCCAAGCGTTTTTGGAAGGGAAAATAGGCGAACTGGAGCACAAAATCGTCTGTGCCCATGTGATCGATCCCAAAAAGGTCAACACAGATTTCGTGGTCTTCGGCTGCACGGTGGTTCTGGAGAATTTAGATACCGAAGAAGAGGTTCAGTACCAGCTGGTCGGGCCTGATGAGTCGGATGTGCGTCAGGGGCGCATCTCGGTGTCCTCTCCCCTTGGCAAGGCCATGATCGGAAAAAAGGTGGACGATGAAATTGTGGTTCAGACCCCTGGTGGCACCCGGCGGTACGAACTGATTGACATCCGGGCCGAGTCGCTGCTGTGAGGTGAA
>JASFPF010000118.1:0-5458 GCA_050116135.1 Deltaproteobacteria bacterium
CTTTCTCCCGGCAATCTCAACCACACACATTTGACAAGGATGTTCACCATGGTGGCACAGGCTTGGGATGGGGATTCCAGCACAGGAGGCGGCATCCAGAACACTGGTGCCCGGAGTAACGTGGGTAATTTGATGATCGATTCTTAATTCTATCATGGTTGACACGTTAACCTCGATCCCCTGCCTTCTTCACACCCCGGTTGTCGGACTGGACGAACAGAAGGTTCTTGCACAAAATGGTTTCTCACGAGGTGCTCAACGCCGCATCAAGGGATACAGACCTTGGTTGCCTCACGTGTCGCAGCCATTGGGAAGGCTGAACAGGTCAACAGTCGGTCGTGACGTGACGGGATCGCCTATTTGGATCCATCTGCAATAGAACAAGATTCTTTGAAGATTATGCGAGAAATGTGCCAGGAGATACGAACAGCAAGGCTTGACAAAAAAGCCTCTCGGCGATCTTTGTGGATGGAAGCAACCAGAGGAGGGAAGCAAAAGTCCCCCTTTGGACCCGTTATCAAAAAGAGGCTCTCACGCGTTCTTGATACCCCTCCTGGATGGTGTGGATCATTTGGGGGATGGCGAAGTGGGTATCGCCAACGACACACACCGGCAGGACCTCGATGACCGAATTGGTGACAAAGGCGCCATCGAAGGCGCTAAAATCCGCCGGCCTGACTGTGGCTTCCATCACAGAGAAGCCCAGCGTTCGGGCAACCCTGATAATCTGGTTTCGGGTGATGCCGGGAAGGAGTCCCGCTTCTACGGGTGGGGTCAAGATATGGCCTTTGCTCAAAAAGAATACATTGGTGATGCTCCCTTCAGTGATCTCCCCACGTTCGTTGGAAAATAGGGCGTCAAAGAATCCCTTGTCTCTCGCCCAGGTGAGAACAAAGATGTTTTCCAGATAAGAGGTTGTCTTGAACCGCACCAAGGGAGATTGGGAAAACCTCTGAAAGGGGGCGAGTCCCAGTGCCACCCCCCGACCTTGCTGAGCACTCATCTCCTTTAAGGGCTCCCAGGTTGTCTCAAATGTCACCTTTGCCACGCCATGATCTCCATGGCAGATCAGGCTGAGGCGAAGACGGGCGTCTACATCGGCCGGGACTTCGTCGAGAGCCGATTTCAAGGTGTCCAAGGCTTGTGTTTTAGAGAAGGGGAGGGCGAAAAACCGGCACCCTTCGGCCATGCGATGGAGATGATCTTCCACAAAGGCAAGGTTTCTGCCCGGATAAACCCGAAACGTTTCAAATAGGCCTTCACCAAAAAAGAGGGTTCGGTTTTTCATCTACAGTGCTATTCCCAGTGCCATCATGGACGCCTTTGCCTTGATGATACTTTCCTCATATTCCAGTTCAGGATCTGAGTCGGCCACAACACCCCCGCCAACGCCAAGCACACCGTTTCCATCCCAAAGTTCCAGGGTTCTGATGGCTACGTTGAGCCGCATGTTATCCTGTAAAAAATATCCGATCACGCCGCAGTAAACACCTCGCTGGTGAGGTTCAAGTTCATAGATGATCTCCATCGCCCTTTTCTTGGGAGCCCCCGTAATAGAGCCTGGCGGAAAGCTGGCGCGAATGATTTCGGACATGGGGGTATTGTTTCTGACTTTGCCGGTCACGTGAGAAACCATTTGATAGACCGTGTCGTAGGCCTCTACCACATACAGCCTGGGCACCTCCACGGAGCCGAACTCGCAGAACCGTCCCAGATCATTTCTCATGAGATCCACGATCATCGTGTTTTCAGCCCTGTCTTTTTCGCTTTCCTTGAGTTGCCGTCGCAACCGCCTGTCCATCCTGGGGCGTCTGGATCTTTTTCTCGTTCCCTTCATGGGCTTGCTCAAGATCTTGTCGTGCTTCAAGCCCAGGAAGAGCTCCGGGCTTCCAGAAATGACCACAGCGTTTCCCAGGTTCATGAATGCCCCATAGGAGACCGGCTGAATCTCTTTCAGGCGCAGGTAGAGGTCAAAGAGGTCTCCCGTGCAGGCGAAATAAACCCTCTGGGTGTAGTTGATCTGGTAGACATCTCCTGCCCTGATATAATCCAGTATGCGTCGGACGTTTTCCAGATATTTTGCCTTGGTCTGATTGAACCCTCTGATTTCACCAAGAAAACACCGCCCGTGACCCAGTGATGGGGCAGGCGGGGAAACGGGTGAGTCTTTGAACCAGCAAGACCAGGTCTGGCGGATGTGGTCATAGACCAAGCATCGCCTGTAGGCCGCAAGGTAGATATCAGGCAGAGGTCGGTCTTTGTCCTTGGGCCGGGGCAGGTCTTCTATCCACTGGCAGGCCTCATATCCGATATATCCAGCAACAAAGTACTCCTGGCTTTGGGAGGATATGAAACTAAAGAAATCATCCTTTCTCAGGTCGGGGACATCCCCCTTAAAGACCTTTTCTGGCTTCCAGGCGAGGAAGGAATATCGCTCCGCAAAGGAAGGTCTCTGGCTTTCCAAAAGAATAGCGCCCTTCTGATGACAGACGGCCCTGAAGACCTGACAGGGGTGGGCATGGACGCCGAGGTTCGTTCTTTCCATGGATACCTATTGTCCAATCGAGAGATTAGCATAACCCCTTGTCACTCGTTCGTATGAGCTTCTTGACCCATCCATGGGCTTGATCACTAAATCCCAAAAACTCGGCCCACAGGCCTCAAACAGTTTAGGATTTGCCCACTGTCGTGGGCCGTTCACTTCGCCCGGATGGGGCCCCAAAAAGCTCATAATGCTCGCTCAAATGGGTTGTGCAAGCTCTCCAATCCAGCCGCAATATCTACAGCCTACTTTGGCCATGCTCTTTGTCAACAAGAAATTACTTGGTGCCCATCCACGGAACCTTGTCCCATCAATGGGCACACGCGCCACTCGTGTCCTGCGCGAACACAGCCAGGTAACCCTGAAAAAGTGGCAGTGCGCCCCAGACACCTCTTGGGCGGAGGTGGCAAGGATGAGAATAACATGGTATGTTTTTGAAGGTGTGCATGAACCGATTAAGCGAGCGCATTCCCCGTAGCTTGCTGCGGGGTTAGCGAGCGTATATAAAATCAGTATTATTCCTTACGGTCGAAGATTCCCTGCAGCTTGCTGCAGGGTCTTCAATAGGACGGAAAAAGGAGAAGGCCTGTGGGAAGGATGAAACCGGATGAGATCAGAACCATATCCAACGAAGGTTACCTTGATGAGATCGTGAGCTCGGGCTGGTCCATCGTAGGGCCCCGAAAGGATCCGGAAAAAGACCTGAAATTTGCAAAGAACTTCTTTAAGCGGGGTATCGAGTTTTTTCCTGAACACGTCTTGGAGACTGAGGGCTTCAAAATCGTTCCGCCCAGCCCTTTGACCCAAGGCCATCAACTCATGTTTAAGGACGAAGGGGAGCTCATCCGGTACACGAAAAGCCGGTATACACTGACCTCCAACGACGTGGAAATCCCCCTTTATGTCTACCTGAAGGAGGACGAAATCGATCTGTGACGTCTCGGGTCTTAAGAAGTGAACGCATTCCCGGTTTCCATTTACGGAGACTGCGGGGATCTTTGGATGGCCAAGGAATCCTCGGGGGTGCGGAAGTCAAAACCTAGGTGAACAACTGGGCTGAGGGACGCCGCCTATGCCAGAAGACATAGAAGACATCAGAGACAAACCATTCCTAAATCAGGAAGATGTTTTTGGCCTGAACTTTATCCGAGCCCCTGGAATCTATTGCTTCAGGAGGCATTATCGCGAAGGGTTGCGTTCCCATATCATGGAGGTCTTGGCGCCCGAAGATGTTGCAAAGGAGACAAGGGGGGTCATCGTTGATGGATTGAGATGCTATCCGAGGGCTGAGCCTTTGAAGATGTTCAGGATATTTAGAATGAAGTTCAGCACGCTGAAAGACGCGGAGGCAGAGCTAAAAAGGGTGAGAATCGTTGTCACCTATCTGTCTCCTGGTTATGTGGCGGAGTCCGAAGAGTTTCTCGTGGATTATGACAGGCATGGGAAACATGAGGTTCTCCTTTGTGGTCTTCAGGAGTACGTGAAAGGGGAGGTCTTGGACCCATGGGGGCCTTTAGATAAAGGCTATTTGGTTTCTCTTTTTTGTGACATGGGGTTCCAACAAGGCAAGGATTTCCTGACCATGCCCGACCGACGGATCCATGCCCTTCGAGAAAGGGCCGAAGACTTCATAGAAAAAGTCAAACAAATGATCATGAAGGCCAAGCATGTACCGGACCTTGCCGGTGTGGGGAACCTCATTCTCACGCGCTCTGGCAGTATTAAACTCGTGGACATCAACAATATTTCCAGAATCACCTTCGATCCCATGATCCATGTTGATGACAGGGGCTATCCCGTGGGGGACAAGTCTATTGAAGCCTTGTCTCTCCTCGAGCAAAAATTGCTCGGCAGATCCACACCCAAAGGTGACCCTATTTATGAAACATTCCTGGATCCTGTCAGGATAAAAGACGTGAGAGCGGCAGAAGACGCCTTCACCCTTTCCATGGAAACGTTGGTGTCCGGTTCCGGGTTGTCCTAGCAGTGGCTGTATTGCTAATAGACATCCGGGGGTATAGTTGCTTTTATGAAAGGAAACTAAAACAGAGTGCCAATTAGGGAAGGGCTGGGGACTATATGATGAGTGGTTTCTGCGACTGAACCGCGAAAGCGAGGACGTTCTCCGCTGCTTGGCTTCGACGAGCTCAGGCGAGTGGCTGCGAGGATCTTCAATCTATCATGAACGGAGGATCAGATGGAAAAGCCCATTGAAAACTATTGGAAGGGTCGCTTGGTGGGTGTCAAGCAGGCATTGGAACGAAATAACTTCGAGGCTTTTCTGGCAGATAACGCCGCTAAAGCAAAAGAAGTTGTGCAGAAGGAGATTCTCCCCAAAACCGGTGCGCAGAGCGTTTCTTGGGGCGGTTCCCTGACGTTTACCTCTTCAGGGCTTTACGACGCAATCAATAATCATCCAGACCTGGAGGTCTTGGACGTGTTCGATAAACAGCGCTCTGATGAAGAAAAATCCGAACTGCGCAGACAAGCCCTACTTGTCGACTTATTTATTACAGGAACAAACGCAGTGACTGAGACAGGCAAGCTTGTTAATCTGGATATGTATGGAAATCGGATTGCGGCTATCACCTTTGGCCCCAAGAACGTGGTTATTCTCGTGGGCCGCAACAAGATTGTCCCTGATGTCGAGGAGGCTATGTTTCGCATCAAAAACTATGCGGCTCCGATTAACGCGATGCGATTGGACAAGAAAACGCCATGTGTTAAAACTTCGTACTGCGAGGATTGCAAGAGTGCGGACCGTATTTGTAACACCTGGACCATTACTGAGAAATCGTTTCCAAAGGGAAGGGTCAAGATCGTTTTGATCAACGAGGATGTGGGATTTTAGGAAAAAGCCGTCACAGGATTCATTGAGGCGAGGGGCCCCTCCAACCTTCAAAGGCCAGCAGGGGT
>JASFPF010000119.1:0-5446 GCA_050116135.1 Deltaproteobacteria bacterium
CTGCCGCTTGCTGCAGGGTCTTCAAAGGATCCATTGAACTGAAAAAGGAGCCGATTTTTCTGACGTGATTTGATTGAAGCTCCCCATAGCAAGCTACAGGGAATGCGCTCGCTTTTGCGGATGAGTCCTCTTTTGGAATGAGGCGACATGGAGGCATGGCAATTCTTTGACACCCTATGTGAGGCACTGGCCGATCCCGCCTTTTATCCTCATCCGGTTTCTCACCTCGAACGCCGGGACACCCATATTTCCGCTGTTTTTCTCACCGGCACCTGGGTGTATAAGCTCAAAAAACCGGTAGATTTCGGTTTCCTCGATTTTCGCAACCTGAAAGACCGACACCATTTTTGTGAACAGGAGGTTCGCCTGAATCAAAGACTTAGCCGGGATGTCTACCAGGAAGTGGTCAAGATCTACGAAACCGATGATCATCGGTTCTCCCTGGAAGACAAGGGCCCAATCGTAGAATATGCCGTCAAGATGAGACAACTGCCTGATAGCCTGAGTCTTAAGGAACTCCTCAAAAATGACCAAGTCGGCCACGCTCATATGAAAAAGCTGGGAGAGATACTGGCTGCCTTTTATGAAAGGAGCAATCAGAGTCCTCAAATTGATCACAGCGGTCAGCGAGACGTGATTGCTTTCAACATGGAAGAAAACTTTCGGCAGTTGGAGCCTTTTGCAGGAGGTCTCTTGGACTTGGAAAGATGGGAGTTCATTTGCCAGGTTAGTCGCACTTTCCTTGAAAGCCGGCAGAGCCTCTTCCAGCGGCGTGTTGAAGCAGGCCGAATTCGCGATGGTCATGGTGACTTGCGAACCGATCATGTCTACTTTTTTCGAGGCGTTCAAATCATTGACTGCATTGAATTCAATGATCGTTTCCGATACGGGGATGTGGTAGCGGATCTGGCCTTTCTCCACATGGATATGGAGCATCTGGGACATGGGAACTGGAGTAGGGCCTTTTTGGCTTCCTATGTGAATGATGCCAACGATCCGGGATTGTACTCGTTACTCGATTTCTATGCCGCTTATCGCGCTATCGTGAGACTGAAAGTGGCTTGTCTTCGCTGGCGGGAAGTGGGAAAGGCCCAAAGAGAGGCTCTAGAAGACGAGGCAAGGCATTACATGGATCAAGCCTATCGGTATGCCATCGAGTTTAGCCGACCGACCCTCTGGGTCTTCTGCGGGTTGCCCGCAACCGGTAAATCCTGTCTTGCCGAAGCGGTAGCAAAGGCGTTGTCGATTCCCTTGTTTCAATCCGATCGGATTCGAAAGGAGGAACAATCTGATTCCCATGAGCAGGTTGTGCCTTTTGGCCAGGGTTTGTATCGTCTACAGATGCGTCATCGCGTGTACGCCCGGCTGTTGGCCCTGGCCCAGGAAACACTCAAGAAAGGGCATTCGGTCATCCTGGATGGCACCTATTCACGACGCAAATGGCGAGATGAAGCTCGTCAATTGGCCTCCGATCTCGACACGAATCTTATCTTCGTGGAATGTCTCTGCAAAGACGAGACCATTCGCGCCAGGCTGAAGCAGCGGGATAGGGAATCAGGTCTTTCTGACGCACGTCTTGAGCATTTCACACAAATGCTAGCCGACTTTGAGCCTGTGACTGAACTTTCGGAGGACATTCATTTGCCCCTCCATACGGACCAACAACCCCTGGCAGAGACGTCTGTGAGCGTGCTATCAGAGGGCTACGCCCGAAAATGTGCCCAGGTAAAAAAATTGCTTTAGAAGCCCCTCTCGTGATGTTTTTTTATTTGGTGCAGTCGACGTGCTCATGTGGGCTGCTGAGCTCAACCCTATTTCTGTTCCGTTTGCTAACAGACTAAATTACCATGCCTCGCGATGTTTTCCTTGACATACAACCTTGGACGGACTAAATTAATTAAATCGGTCCAAGTACCGCCTTCCCTTCGACCCTTCGTGATGTGAAGGAACGGGATCGAGTACGGAAATCAGGATCCCCATTTTGGAACACACTTTAGTCCCATCTTTTTCCTCACAGATGCGATTCTATCGTCCTTTCCAAAGTTAACACCTGAAGAGCTGTACGAAATAGGATGAAAGGAGGATAATCGCCATGGCAGAAGGAATCGTGAAGTGGTTCAATGACCAGAAGGGCTTCGGTTTCATCGAACGGGATGGGGACACCGATGTGTTTGTCCATCACTCCGCCATTAGCGGGTCTGGATTTAAGACCCTTGCTGAAGGTGACCAGGTGACCTTTGACGTAGAACAGGGTGCCAAAGGACCTTCGGCACAGAACGTTACTAGGGTTTAGCCTAGAGCTGTTCGATTATCATAGGCACCTTGTCATCACGAGGCGAGGTGCCTATTTTGTTTGCACAAATCTTCGGGAGGCTTCTCAAGGGCTCCATTCTTGTGACTGGCGGAGCATTGAACCGATTTAGCGATCGCATTCCCCGTAGCTTGCTGCGGGGTTAGCGAGCGTGTATAAAATCAGTATTATTCCTTACGGTCGAAGATTCCCTGCAGCTTGCTGCAGGGTCTTCAAAATGACCGGACTATGGCGGCCCTTTACAGCGAGTCTCTTCACCCTTGACATCACGAAGGTTCACTTCTCTTTTTTCCTTCCTGGTGTTGCCCGGATAAATAGACACAGCCAACGTAAGCGTACAATCAAGGGGGGTGCGCATGGCAAAAAAGTCGGGATCCACGCCTCAGAAACGTCACAAAGAAATGAAGCGCATGGACAGGCGAAAAGCCAAAGAAGCTAGGCGGCTGGAGGCCAAAGAGCGCAAGGCAAGAAGAGCGTTGCGGACCAATGATGAAGATCCGGATATTGCAGGAATACGGCCCGGCCCTCAACCTCTGCCAGAGCAGTGGGATGATTCTAGCGATGATGAATAGGTCCTGAGTCACAAACTGTCAAACCGGCCCTGCGTAAACTCTTAGAACCGCATTCGATGAGTCACGCCGGCTGCATGTTCCAATGCTATCGGCATGGGGAAAAGAGCTGCGTAGCATAGCGAAGAAACTAAAGACTGATTTTGTATTCGCTTTCGCCAGCAAAGAAAAAGATAGGGAAGGAGGCCTGTATCAATGACTGATATCAAATTCAAGATCGGCCAGGAACACGAAAACAGGAAGGGCGTCTATAAGGTTCTTACCATTGATAAAGATGCCATAGGCATCCGCTGGGAGAGTGGTGAGGAGGTCACGACCACGGCAGCTTTGCAGAACCGAATTATTGAGTGCATGCACCAAGAGCTGGCGCTCATAAAAACCAAAAAAGGCGGGAAATGCAAACAACCGAAGCCCCCAGAGTATGCCAGTAGATTTGAGGGTTTGAAAGAGCACGATTTTTCGAAAGACGTTGCAGGGGCAACCTGGCGCTATTATGACAGCCTGGGTGGTGCGGTGGCCGTTCGCCTGAAGTCAGACAAATTTGACATTGCATCGTGGCCAAGGTGCGGGTTTTCTACGATTCACTGGGCCGATATTGATCACAGGCGTCACGATGACTTCCAGCTCCAGGCAAAGTTTTTTGCCCGACTCGATGAAAAGCACCTCTATTTTGGCTTTGATATCGAGCGGTCCAACCAGGAAAAGGATGCCAAAGATGACTGGAATGCCTTCATTGCGTGGCTTAGAGACGCCGAGAACGACTCCTGGCTTAACAAAGTCGTATCCGAGAATGATTTCTCTCTTTACGATACGAAGGAGGAGGGCGCCTTTACAGGGGCCATAATGTCGGCCGGAGGAAAGTGGCGCTTGTTTAATGAAGGTCAGGAGGAAGAAATCGACTCTCTAGCCGACTTCCTCGACGAGCTGACAGATAGTACCTGGGTGGATTTGCAGATAGCCAAAACGGTTGAAAAGGACGAGGTAGTAACTCGCGGTGTCGAGATCGCTGACGATATTGCTGGTCTGTTTTCGAGACTGATGCCGCTGTACGAAGCCTCTGCGGTCTTTGGCCACTAATTATCTGCAGCGCCTGAAAAAATATTATCTGGTGTGGTGGACTCTGAGAACCATACCACAAAAAAGAGAAAAACGTTTGAGGAGGTCAAGATGAATATCTATGTAGGCAATTTGTCGCGCGAGGTCACCGAAGGGGATTTACGAGAGGCTTTTGAAGCTTTCGGGGAAGTCACATCCGCAAAAATCATTAAGGACAAGTACAGTGGCGAATCAAGAGGCTTCGGTTTCGTGGAGATGACTAGTAAAACTGATGGGGAGTCTGCGATCACTGGATTGAAAGAAAAAGAATTGAAGGGGCGAACGCTTAACGTTAATGAGGCTCGCCCTCGTCCCGAAGGTCGTCGAGGCGGAGGAGGTCGAGGTGGCGGAAGCCGGAGTGGGCGAGGACACAGTGACGGCCGCCGAGGTGGTGGACGGCGTTCTTGGTAAGGAAACCTCCAACGTTTGAGAGTCATAGTACAAATATTGTCAAACGAAGTGATAACGCGATTTCGCAATCCTTCCTAAGACGTTGCTGATGGGAAGAAAGGGGGGCATGAGTTTGAGGCAGTTTAGTAGCCTGGAAGTTAAGGTCGACGGTAATGACCTTGAGAGGGCTATGAGAGTTCTGAAAAAGAAAATGCAGAAAGATGGCGTTTTCCGCAGACTAAAGGCCAAGAGGAGCTATGAAAAACCAAGTGACTGCCGACGCCGGAAACGTCGAGAGAGTGAGAGGAGGCAAAGAATAAACCGGTTGAAAAGCGCCGGGCGCTCGAGGTGATAGACGTCTTATCATGCTCTAAGCCGTGTCTTGCCATCAGGTTTTCTTGTCCCTGCAAAGTTTGGCATGATACACATGAGAGTAATGCAAGGAGGCCTGGCCCAGCACGTCTTCTTGGCAGGGCATGAATAAAGGAAAAGATAAATGGTTGCGGATATAGTCTTTATTCTAGGGTTCACATTCTTGGGAGGAGTATTAGGTGTCGTGGTAGAGGTCAATAAATACTTTTACCCAGTCTATCTAGCCCTTGTGCTTCTCGGTGCTGCTCAAGCGCTGAGCCTCCTGGAGAAGATTATGAACCTGCCGACCAAGACATGACCTTCGGTTATCCTAAGTCTTGGTCGCCCTTAGAAAGCCACAAAATCTTACACTTTGTCACTTAAGAGACAGACGCTGACAGATGGATTTTGAAACATTTTTCAGGATAGAAATAGAAGAAGCCTGTCCCGAAGGATTGAGCATCAAGATAAGACCAACAAGATACGCGTGGAGACTCCATCCTTACAGGGCTATGGCTGAACTGGAGGCCTACATCGATACCTTGTATGAAGCCTTGTCCAGACATGGAGGTCCCTCGATCGAGGAGGCGTCGAATAAGCAAGGGGCCCTCAAGAAGACACGGCGGAGGATGCTATTTGAGCTTGAGACTTGCGAAGATTATCTCGCGCAGCTCAAAGAACAGTATAAGACGATACACTAGGACTACACCGGAGATCTTAATCACTAATA
>JASFPF010000120.1:0-5409 GCA_050116135.1 Deltaproteobacteria bacterium
GTAGGATCAAAAGCGATTCCACCAAAGAGCCCAGCAGGACCAAGATCACCACAATCGGGATGTTGCGCATCACCTTTCCCATGGTGCCCGTACCCATGAGCAAAGGCCAGAAGGCCACCACCGTAGTTAGGACGGCAAAAACCACAGGACGGCCCACCTCAACAGCGCCTTGCACTGCGCCTTCAAGGCCTTTGAGCCCTTCGTGGTGCTTCCGAAAGATATTTTCCCCAATAACGATGGCATCATCCACCACAATACCGAGAACGGTAATGAAGGCAAACAGCGAAATCATGTTGATAGACACATCAAACCGGGGCAAAGCCAAGATGCCGGCTGCAAAGGAAATGGGAATCCCCAAAGTCACCCAAAAAGCGAGACGCACATTGAGAAATAGCCCCAACAGGATGCTCACCAGGACCAAGCCGACAGCCATATTTCTTAGCAAGAGCTCGATACGGCTCCGCAGTATCTTGGATCTGTCTCGATAAAAACCGATGTCCACCCCCTCAGGCAGGCTGGGTTTGATTTCTTTAATGTAGCCTTTCACCGTGCCGGCCACATCGAGTGCATTCTGATCAGCCACTCGGTAGACCTCGATCACGCCAGCCAGCTTGCCGTCAAACCTTGTGGTGACATCCACATCCTCGAATCCATCTTTGAGGTTGGCGATTTGGCCCAGCGTCACCTTGCTGCCGTCAGGCTTTGTGATGACCGCGACATCTTCGTAGTCTGCTGCATAGTACCGTCGGCCTTTGGTCCGAACCAGGATTTCGCCCCCTGCTGTCTTAACCCTCCCGGCTGGCAGGTCCAAGCTCGCGGTTCTGACAGCGTCGGCCACCTGGCTTAGGGTTAGTTCGTAGCGCCGGAGAGTTTGCTCAGAAATCTCCATGTGAATCTCGCCTTGGCGGATGCCAAATAGCTCGGCGTAGGTAATACCCGGCAGATTGGTGATGTCGTCTTTAATCCTTTCCGTAAGGTGTTTGATCGTCGATTCAGGCGCATCACCATAGACAACAACATTAATCACCTGGGTTCGCCGGGTCATTTCCTGAACCACCGGCTCCTCTGCTTCCTCGGGAAAAGTCGTGATCCGATCCACCTCGGCCTTGACCTCATCCAGAAGCTCTTTGAGATCCCAGTCCTTCATGACCTCAATGGTCACCGAGCCGAACCCCTCCCTGGCTTGGGAGTCGATCCGTTTGATGCCCGCAAGCCCGGCTACGTTTTCTTCAATGCGGCGAATAATGGCTTCCTCCACCTCAGCTGGCGAGGCGCCCCGATATTCCATGCTGACAGAAATCTGGTCTAGCGAGGTCTCCGGAAAAACCTCGAGTTTCATGGTCAGGCCCGTGACCACACCAGCCAATAAAAGAAAGAGCATGAGCAGATTGGCGGCAACGTGATTCTCTGCAAACCAGGCAACCATGCCTTTCATGAAGCGGTCTCCTCCTTTTCCGGTACCTTCCGGACCGCCATTCCATGGGTAACCGCCTTAAGCGGCGTAATGACGACCCTTTCGCCGTCTTTGAGGCCGGCTTCCACCACGACCTCGTTACCCTGAACGCGAGCCACATCCACCTTGCGGAAGCGGAGCCTGTTCTCTTCGTCCACGACCCAAACCACATCGTTCTCATGCAAGGCTGGCCTCGGAATGACGGCGGCCTTTGGCAAACGGCGGCCTTCAATCTCCACAGTCACAAAAAGACCCATGGCAAGGGGTGGTCTTGTGGCGTAGGGTTTGTCCACGCGGATGATGACATTAATCATACGGGTACGTTCGTCCAGTTTCCCTTCAGCACGAACCACGCCCCCCGCCCAGGATAGGTCTCGGCCTCCAATACGGGCCCTTACCGTTGCTGGGGAACCAGGGCCTTGTCCATCAGTAAATCCTGGCACATGGAACCAGAATAGGCTTTCGTCTTCCAGGGGAATCACAACCTCAACCGCCTCGGTGGAGAAGAGGGTAGCCAAGGGCTGACCGGGTGACACGTATTGGCCGAGATCCACATTTTCCTGGCTCACTCTTCCGTCAAAAGGGGCTATGAGTTCAGTCCGTTCAAGATTCAACTGGGCCTTTCTGAGATCCGCCTTGTTGGCTGCCAGTTTGGCCTGGGCGGCTGCCAGCTGAGGCTCTTTAGCCACCAGGGGTGGCGGTTCCGGTTGTGCCTTAGGGTTGCCGCTATATAACATTCGCCACTCTTCCTCCCCAGCCGCCGCTTCTTCTCCAGCCAATTGGAGATTGCTTTCAGCGTCTTTTACTTTGGCCTGTGCCAGCGTCACAGCTAATTGGTAATCTACCGGATCAATGCGAAGTAATGTGTCGCCCCTGCTGAATTCGCCTCCGTCGACCAGGGCCGGTGACACATCAACTACCTTGCCATCTACTTCAGGAACCAGTTGGATCTCCTGCAGTGGCCGAACCGTGCCTTCCCCCTCAATACTAACGGCGTGCGGCCCGACGGTGACTCCGATTGTACGGACTAGCGGTATTGGGGCGGAGGGCCTACGCTTTTCAAGCTCGGCTTTACTCGCCGTTAATGCCCGCATGCCTGCAGCACCCGAAACCACGAGGACAATGGTGACGGTTATATGCAGGAGGCGTCTCTTTTTCTGGCTCATCTTAGATCATCTCTCTGACAAAATGGTTTATTGGTCTTGATCGGCCTCGAATTCCTCACGAGTCATTGAGCTTCAAAACCTATATCAACGAATCCCTTCAGCTTTCTGTCCTGGCCACAGCCGGAGGCAGTTCTCCCCAGCCGCCGCCCAAGGCGCGGTGTAGGGCAACCCGGTTAGTTAGAATGATCAGATCAACCAGCACGAGACTTTCTTCGGCCTCAAAGCGGGTGCGTTGCGCCTCAAGCACGGTGAGGTAATCCACCAGCCCCCGTCTGTACCGTTTCTCAGCCACGTCTTGGGTGGCCCGAGCTTCCAGCAGAAATTTCAACTGCCGATCCCGGCGCTCCAACTGCTGCTCCCGAGTCAAGAGGACGCTTTCCACCTCCGAAAAGGCAGTCAAAACAGTCTTGGCGTATTCGGCAACACCCTGCTGATATCTAGCCTTTGTGGCCCGTTGGCCGGCATTCAACTTCCCCGCATCAAACAGGGTTTGCCCAATGCCTGAGGCCAATTGCCACAATTTGCTCTCCGGGCGTACCAATTGATTCAATTCCTCACTCGAATAGCCATAGCTGCCTGTCAGGGTCATGCTGGGAAAGCGGCTGGCCTGAGCCACACCGATACGGGCATTCAATGCCATCAAATTGGCCTCTGCTGCTCTGATGTCTGGCCGACGCAATAAGAGGTTTGAGGGCAATCCTGGCGGTACGGGTGCTAAGTGCTTGAAGTAGTCTTCAGGTTGGGGTCTAGCTTGTTGGGCCTTTGGGTAACGTCCCAGGAGGACGGACAATCTCTGCTGCGTGATACCGAGTTCCTCGCGCAGGGAGGGGAGTAATGCTTCCGCCCCAGCGAGGATTCGGCGGGCCTGGTACACATCTAACACCGGGGTGAGGCCTCGCTTGTAACGACGCTCCACTAAGGCCAGGCTGCGGCGGAAGTTTTCGATGCTCTCCAAGGCAATTTGTATGCGTCTTTCCAAAGACTCCGCTTGAAGGTATAGACTAATCGTTTCCGCCACAACGCTTTGGGCCACCGTGCGACGGTTTTCCTCTGCCTGTAAGAGCTCGGCTTGGGCCGCTTCTTCAGACCGAGCCAGACGACCCCAGAGGTCCAGTTCAAAGGAAGCAGGCAAAGACAAGGTATAGGTGTCTGTCTTGGTGGTAAAACTCCTGCCTGGAACAATCCCAATGATGGGGCGTTGTCTCCTTTCTGCCGACCCGTCAATGCTCAAAGTCGGAAAACGATCGGCCCTTGTCTGCACCAACTGGGACCGCACCTCCAAAATCCTAGCTGTGGCTTTCTTGATGTCCCAGTTGTTTCTTAAGACCTCTTCCACCAACTGACTTAATTGGGGTTTGCCAAAGACCTCCCACCATTGGTCTTGGAACACAGGTGTCACCATGTCCTTGGGGCCATGCTGGAACGAGACGGGGATTTGGATACCAAGATCAGGTGGGTGATAATCCGGGCCCATCTTCATGCACCCGCCGGATGCAGCCAGGGTGGCAAAGGCGATAGACAGGTAAAAAAATCGGTGTCTCACCGGAGCGCCCCCTTTTCGTCAAAGCCCAGACCTTTCAGTGAAAATTCCATGATGTGCTCCACCAAACGGGCCTTGAAGGCTGAATCGTATTTTCGTCCGGTGATGCGGCTCACCGCCACCCTGGCGAAGTTGAAGTAAAGCACCATGGCAAATATACTCAATATGTTAAGCATCAAACGCTCTTCTGCCAGCCCCTCCGGCATGAAAGTGTGAAATATCTCTGCCAACTCTTTGAAGAATGGCCGAATCACCTGCTGAGCCAGCAGCTCAAAGGCCTCAGTTGGCTGGGCGAGCTCTCTGGCCATCAGTTGGTGGTGCCGTTGACGCTCCTCATCTGAGAGGGGGCCTACTAGAAAGGCCTCGGCCAAGGCCCGCGCCACTGCAGTTGGAGAGAGAGGGCCTTGGGCGGGTAATGACGACCTGAAACAGGCTTGCACGCGCTTGGCGCGGGGCACCCATCGGGCGCGAAACACCTCCAGGTAGAGATCTTTCTTATGACCGAAGTGGTAGTTCATGGCCGCCAGGTTGCATTCGGCGGCTGTGGTGATTTCCCTGACGCTGACCGCGTCAAAGCCTTTTTCGGCAAACAGGACTTCCGCCTCATTGAGAATCCGTTCCTTGGTGCTGTCGTTATTGTTTTCTTGCTTCATAGTTTGACCTCGCTTTTCTAACAAACAATCGTATCAAACGATTGTTTTAATGTCGACTGTTTTTTTCTAAAAGCCGGAACTAGCCAAAGGGACCCCAAGAGGCCGTCGAACAACAAGATGTGGGTCATCGTGGAAGCAACAACATCACAATAGTGTAGCTTTATGATCTATAAAGCTACACTATTGTCGTATCTTCTCGGGCCACAATACCGAGATTCACCAATAATATATTGAAATCATGATATTTATGATTTTGGTCCGATTCTTGCCCGATATGATTTTCGGCTTCTATCAAAAGCAACGGGTGTCACTCCAGATTCAGCCTGCATAGTGTCGACCATCTGGCTACTGATCATTGTGATGAAGAAAACCAAAGGGGAACACTAGATGTGGAAGATTAAAAAATCGTTCTTCTCCAATTTAGTTGGAGAAAAGGGTTCAAGGATTGAAGGGGTCTAGGGGCTGAGGATGTTTACATATCCGCATGTCAAGGAATGGGACTGGTTGCTCGAAACAAGCCTGCTTGGCTGTCGAACAGGATCAGACAGCGTCAGTATCACCTTCATGTCAATATCCTTCCGCATTCCCGGTCTTGCA
>JASFPF010000121.1:0-5403 GCA_050116135.1 Deltaproteobacteria bacterium
ATACGTATTTAGGTTGTGTATCATACATGAAGGGAGTTCGCAGATGTCTGTAAGGGTTCAGGTTGTATTAAATGAACAGGAAGCGGCCCGATTCAAATCCCAGGCGCAGAAGGAATCGAAGTCCATGAGTGCCTGGCTTCGAGATGCTGGGAGGAAGATGCTGGAGACCAACAAGCAGTGGCAATCGTTGACTGACGCTACATCCTTGAAGGACTTTTTCCAGAAGTGCACCGAGCGGGAACGCGGAAAAGAACCGGACTGGGAGGAGTACAAAAAGCTTGTCCTTGAGGGCATGCAGGGGCCCAACAGACCATGATTTTTGTGGACAGCAATATATTTGTCTATGCAGTGGGCCGAGCCCATCCACTCCGGGAAGAGGCGCAGGGCTTTTTCCTCCAATCAAGCCAGGAGGGCAAGAGGCTCGTCACATCTGCAGAGGTTTTGCAGGAGCTTCTTCACATCTATCTTCCAATGGGGCGTATGCAAACCCTTGACGCTGCTTTGGAGTTAGCAACGCTTGGTGTTGACCACGTCATTCCCGTGAACGCCGAAGCTGTCCTCCATGCTCGTCACCTGGCAGACAAACATCCCGCCCTAACGGCAAGAGATCTTCTTCACCTGGCCACCTGTCATATGGAGAACATTAAGGAGCTTAAAACGTTTGACAGAAACCTGCTTGCGGCATTTCGGAAAGCCTAATTCCCGCACCGAGAGGTGTCCACATTATTTCCGCGAAGCGCAAAGCTAAGCATTCTCTGAGTTGATTCTCATCTTGGACTTGACAGTAGAACGTGTGTTCTACCTTTTGGTTGGGAGTCTACACAGGCGTCGACCTTTTCCTGGAAGAAATCCCGCGCCCCAGCCAATCCCAGTTTACTGGCCCCGAAATTCTCACAATTTATCCTATTATCAGTGTGTTGGGAATCACTGTGAGGTATTTCAACCTCAGATGAGCTCCCTGCCTCTGCGTTGACACGAGACACACTTTGCCTTATTTTAATAAATCATGACGACACCAACAATGAAAGGAGCTGTGTGGCAGTGAAATGGACGGTTCGGCTTCTGGCCATTGGCCTGATCTTGGTCATGTTCGGCTGCGCAACGGGCATTTCCCAGCAGACGCGCTCCCAGGTCACCTACAAGGGAACCTTCGCGGCGTTGCAAAAGGCGCCTTCCCAACACATGGGAGAGATTGTCATGTTTGGCGGAAAAGTCATAGATACCAAAAGCTCTCCCACTTCGTCAGAAATTACGGTTCTCCAACTGCCGGTTGACACGACCCATCGGCCAAAGGATGGTGACCAATCACAAGGGCGTTACATTGTTCAATCCAAGCAATTTCTCGATCCTGCCATCTATCAAGCGGGCAGCTTACTCACTGTGGTGGGAAAAGTCACGGGCAGTGAAGTTCGATCTATTGGAGGATTTCAGTATGTCTATCCCCTGGTGGAAGCCATTGAGATCAAGCCTTGGCCGGCCACGGGACGCAAATCTCCAAGTTTCCATTTTGGCATTGGTGTGGGGACCTGGTTGTAACGGCCTGCCAGTCTTCAAGTCCTCAGAGGGTAAGCTCGGGAGGGGGGTAAAGATCCTTTTCTTCCTCCTGGTGTTGCTGGTCCCAGAACTCTATACCGGCTGTGCCTCCATCCCTTCAAGGCAATTTCGGCAGCAGGTCGGTGCACCTATCCCCTTCCAGGAATTACTTGAAGGAGATGGTCACAGGGGCAAAAGGGTGATTTTGGGTGGCTACATCCTGGAAACCGTAAACGAGCTTGATGGCACCCGTCTCACCCTGTTGCAGGCCCCGCTTGATTCTCGAAACAAACCAGAGTCACAAGATCTTTCTCAAGGTCGGTTTGTTGTGCAAACCGAAGAATTCCTCGATCCTGCAATTTATACAAAGGGTCGCAAACTCACCGTGGGGGGGAAAGTTTGGGGGGCCTCGCCACAACTGTTGGGCAATGTCACCTACCGGTACCCAGTCATCAAGGCTGAGGAAATTCATCTTTGGCCCAAGGAACGGCGTTACACTAGGCCTTACTATCCTTACTACAATGACTGGCACTATCCTTACTGGTACTATCCATGGCACCGTTATCCCTATCGCCCCTACCCCTACCCGTGGTACCCCTGGTAATGTCCAGGAACTGTTTGAGAATACGGGCCGTGGCGCCCCAAATGATGTCCCCTTGGTAGTGAAAGTGGTACGTGGTCATTTCTTCCCCTTCCCAGATCACTTCCGAAGCCCCGACGCACCGCTCATCCATGAGGGCCCTCAAAGGCACCAGAATCAACTCGGCAACCTCATCCCCATTGATTTGAAACGGATATGGATAAGGAATGATCCCCACATAGGGTGTAATGACGAAACCGGTTGACACCGTCATGATGTCGTCCAGTGCCCCCAGGACCATGACGTCATCACGCGCCAGGCCGATCTCTTCGGCGCCTTCTCGCAAGGCCGTGTCAAGGAGGTCCGAGTCATCCGGATGAACCGTGCCTCCCGGGAAAGAAATCTCGCCTTTGTGGTGCTCTACGTTGTCTGATCTTCTTGTAAAAACAAGATGATATTGTCCATCTTTCTTAAAAAACAGCAGTAACACGGCAGACGGCACCAGCTTTTCCTGCTTGATCTGCTTCCGTTTTCTGGATGCCAGTCGCTTCGCAATATCCTTTTCCATGGGAACATTACATATCCTATTTTCCCCCTTTTCCGGAAAGCTTTTTCTGTCGGGCGATGCACCAAAGCCTCTCCTTCAAGCTTTCCACCTCATATGCCGATAGGACCAGCAGGACGATGGCACCGCCTGGCCTTTCAAAACAACGATGAGGCAAGTGGATATAGCGCCGTCACCGCTCAACAGCCAGACGTTGAAAACGCTCGTCGCCCTTTTACGCCAGAGTCACCCAATAACCCTGAAAGGAAAGTCTTCTCGGTGGATGTAGGGTCCCTCCTTGGGATTTTTTCAGGTGTCGCCCTGATTGTCGCCGCTATTCTTGTTGGTGGTAGTGTTCACAATTTTGTCAATGTTCCTGGGTTCATGATCGTGCTGGGTGGCACCATCGCGGCGACCCTCCTGACTTTTCAGTTAAAGGACGTGTTGACGGCCTTTAAGGCGGCCTTCTTTGTTTTTTCCGAGAGGAAGCGAGACCCCAATGACATGGTTTCAACCATGATTAAGCTTTGTTACATCTGTCGTCGAAAAGGGATTCTCGAATTGAGCAAGATAAGAACACGATCGGCTTTTCTGAAAAAAGTGTGCAACCTCATCGCTGATGGTTCTGAGGAAACATTGTTTCACAAGACCATGGGCATTGAAGTAGAGGCCATGAAGGCCAGGCATTTCATTGTCCAGGAGGTGTTCAAGAAAATGGCGATCTATGCCCCGGCCTTTGGCATGCTGGGAACCCTCATAGGCTTGATCCAGATGCTCAGCAAACTGCAAGACCCAACATCGATCGGACCGGCCATGGCCATAGCACTCCTGACGACCTTTTATGGCTCCCTGCTTTCCACGCTTTTTTTCCTGCCTATTGCGGGCAAATTGAAGGCCAGAACCCTTTTGGAACTCGTCAATCTAGAGATCATCGTCGAAGGGGGTATATCGATTCTGGAAGATAATAACCCCTTGTTCGTCTATGAAAAACTTTCTTCCTACATACCTGCTCGGCTTCGAAGACCCATGAAACGAACCATACGAGAAAAAAATGGATGAGCATCGTCAGGCCATTTCTGAACTAATGGGAGAGGGAAATCCTGGAGGATGGTTGGTGACCTATGCTGATCTGATGACCCTCCTGCTCACCTTTTTCATCCTGCTGTTTTCTATTTCCTCCATGAATCTTCAAAAATTCCAACAGGCGATTGCCGCCATCCAAGTGAGCCTCGGAGAAAAAACCGCCCCGGTTGCTCTTCTGGAATTGATCCCTCAGCCCCAGTCCATGGTAGAGCTGGCTTCAACACCTCGCCCCACAGGCAGAAGGATCGCCCTGGAAAACGTCATTGGCCTTAAGACAAGAGATATTTACAGAGATGTGCAACAGGTCATTTACAAAAGAAATCTGAGTGATCACATTGTCGTGTCCATAGAGCGTTCCAAGGTGGTGATCCGGGTGACTGGCCAGATCCTTTTTGAATCAGGGGTTGCCACCTTCAGTTTAGGAGCCAAACCCATACTGGATGACATCATCAAAATAGCGGATAATTATCCCCAATATAACGTGCGCATCGAAGGTCATACCGATGATCTTCCTATCTCAACACCACAGTTTGCTTCGAATTGGGAACTATCGGCCGTTCGAGCCACAACGGTGCTGCGCTATCTCATAGCAGGGGGAATAGACCCTCATAGACTGACGGCAACCGGCTATGGTGCCTTGATTCCCCTGGTCAGCAACGACACGCCGAGGGGCCGATCTCGCAATAGGAGGGTGGAATTTGTTCTGGAAAAACAGGCAGAATGATGCGGAGATGTTTTCCTACGATGTCGATGATCGACGGAGCTCATTCCGGGTTCGTCCACCTTCAACTGAACCCATAGGGATAGAATTTCAAGGAAAGTCGGTCCTTGTCAAGGATATTGGTGGGGGTGGGCTATCCTTTGCCAATAACCGTTTTAAGGTAGGAGACTCCCAGTCCATCACCATTGATCTACCAGGCGAAGACACCACCGTACGTGTGACCATGGAAATCGTCGACATCGACGAGAAAGACGTCTGCCATGGCTGTTTCACGGCCTCAACCCATGAGGCCATAAACGCCATACATCGTTACATGCTGACGGTTCAAAAAGACATGTTACGGATGAAAAAACGGGCTTCGCGCGAGATGTCTCACTCCCAAGAAATGGCAGACCAAGCCAAGGACGACGCCGTGGAAGCCCGCGAGGAAGACTTAACGGGGACAACGGAGCTATCCGTTTCGGGCTCATTTTCTGTGGATTAGGCACACAGCGTTCAAGGTCTGTCAGTAACCCTGGTATGAGCTACAGTGACAGCGCCCCCATACCCCGCAGATCTACCCAATATGAACATGTGGATGGTTCTCCCACCTCTGTGGATCTCAGGCTTCCACCTCACCTCTAAAAGGTGCCTCGAAACTCACTTTCCGATACAAAACCGGTTGAAAATCTGGTCAAGGATATCCTCAGTCGTGGTCACGCCAATAATCTCACCAAGGCAATCGAGGGCCCCCCTGAGGTCAATGGCCACCAGTTCGGGAGGCCGCCGTATTCGAAAGCCTTCTTCAGCCGCCTTTGAGGCGGTGATCGCTCTTTGAATCGCCACCTTGTGCCTCACATTCGGCACAATGTTAGGAAGATCAGCAGGCCCTTGTTGATCCGTGATGGCCCCAAATACGGTGGCCTTCAGTTCGTCTATTCCCTGGTTGTACAAAGCCGATAT
>JASFPF010000122.1:0-5358 GCA_050116135.1 Deltaproteobacteria bacterium
AGTGTAATTCAATCCCACTTTTGGGACACAAACTCAGAAACCGGGGGATTTGACCACCAAACTGGGCACTTTTTCTTAGGTTTCGATTAGGATATCAAGCCACTCCGTGTGGATGTTTAATGAACTTGAGAGGCTCTTCAGGCCTCTAGTCTAGGTCCAGCTCGACCTTACACTTATTACATCGTGTAACACCTCGAAAAACCTTATTGCCGCATTCAGGACAAATGTAGCGGGCCTCTTCGTCTTCAATCCACTTCTCTGTCCCCATCTCTCTCCAATCCGGAATCGCTCGCAAAATAACCTTCTTCCCCACTGACATTGGAAAGTCGGCAATGCGATGACAGGGAAACTCATCACACTGGTGACAGCCAGTGTAGGCTTTCTCCCTAGTACAATCTCTGATATCGCACTGTTGGCAATAGATGAAACGATTATCAGACAAGCAACCACGGCATCGAATGTCTTCCAAGGAAAGACTCTGTGCGTTAGGAAGCTTACCTTTACCGGGGACTTTTCCCTGGTAGACTTCCAGTAATCGTTCCTTGAATTTCTGATTATTGTCACGATGTGCAATATAAACGGCACAGACTCCGCAATACAGACCACACGGAGCCACCAAGTCTGGATCAACCTTCATAAACCTTCTCCGTCGCTGAGTTTGCTGACTATAAGCACGCGCCCTCCATTCTGCACATTTTGAGTGCACATTCCTGTTGAAATTGCTTAGCGTTCCTGGTCTGGCCTACTCTTACCTCTTAAAATTGAATAGGCAGTTAGGCGTGAGGCGATAGCCCGCTTCAGGAGCATCCGAACCCATGGGCAACGCCTGTCTCGTTGTCTCCAAGGTAAGGCCCTTACAGACTTCAGGCTTGTTATCAGGGTGGCCGGCACAAAGGTTGTCCTTGGTCAAAAGCTTACAACGCATATGAGCAATCACCAGGCCTGGCAAGAACTCACAAT
Organism: Deltaproteobacteria bacterium; assembly: GCA_050116135.1. Taxonomy (GTDB): domain Bacteria; phylum Desulfobacterota; class Desulfobacteria; order Desulfobacterales. The sequence continues at coordinate 961 of JASFPF010000122.1, forward strand.
GCTCTTTAAGGATGCTGAGGAAGTTACCGGCCACCGTCACACCGTGCAATTCATAATACCATTTCCTGTCAGGGTCCATGGGCACAGAGACGGTAAGGACACCATCCTTGATGGTTGTCCTGACGTTTGGCCCAACAGGACACTGAAATCCCCTGCAACATTCAGCGTTGCAGTACTTTAACCAGCAAAGACAGTTATCACACCCTTTCGCCTTCTCAATCATCGCTGAATCCAATGTTGGTGCAAGGTTAGCGGCAGACGCAAGCAGACCAAGATGGCGACAACCCAAAAAAATCGGCTGTGCCATGTCATAGGGCAGGCCTGCCGTCATCAAGGGTGTTGTGGATTTTCCCCTCATCTCGTCTTTTTCTCATCCATTTTCGCCCGAAGGACATCTCCCAGCGTGCCGAGAGCCCCAGAGGACGTTTTACTGCTTTCTGCCATGTGTTTGTGGTAGTAATCTCTCTCTTCTGAATCCTGCTCATCTGAAACCATGGCAAGGGAGAGGCGTCTTTGCTTTTCGTCTATCCCGGCGATCTTGACTTCAATGGTCTGGTTCTCTTCCAAGACTTCACGGGGGTGATTGATTCTTTTCCCTTTTCCAAGTTCTGAGATGTGCACCAGACCGTCGATGCCGGGTTCAAGGGTCACAAAAGCACCAAAAGGAACAAGGCGTGCCACCTTGCCCTTGTGTTTGGAGCCTTCAGGATACTTCATCCCAAGTTTCTTCCAAGGATTGGGCTGAATTTCTTTCAGGCTGAACGAGAATTTATCATTTTCCCAGTCCAGTTTTTTGATCGCAACCTCTACCTTTTGCCCCACGGAGAGCTCGTCGTTGATATCCTCCACCCGGCCCCATGAGATCTCCGAGATAGGGATCAGGCCTTCAAGCCCTCCAATATCAACAAACGCGCCAAACTTCCTGATGGCGGTGATCTCTCCGCGGACTGTCATCCCCTCTTCCAAGGATCCCCTAAGGGCTTCCTTCTGTTTTTGGCGTTCCTCTTCCAAGACGGTCCTGTGGGAAATGATAATGTTTCGGCTCCCTTTACCGTATTCGATGATTTTGAAGGTCAAACGTTGCCCAATATAGGCGCCGGCATCTTCGACCCTGTGCAGTCCTATCTGGGAATAAGGGCAAAAAGCATGTATATTTCCCACTATCTTGACGGCAAATCCCCCCTTGATTTCCTTTTCCACAAGACCTTCAACGGGGATTCTGCTGTGATAGGCCTCTTCCAGGTGCTCGGTCCCTGTGGTGTCATCGGCCAGTCGGGTGGTAAATAGCATTTCATTGTTTCGGGAAGACAAGAAATAGGCCTGGATCGTGTCACCCTCTGTGGTGGTCATGTTCCCTTCATCATCAACAAATTCGTTTCTGGCCACATAACCGTCTGATTTACCTCCTACGTCGATAAAAACCCCTTCCCTTGTTATCTGAGTGATCACGGCTTCAACCTTTTCACCGGGGTTGAAGTGAACCGGTTCACCCAGGCTCTGTTTTAACAATGCCTCGAAGTTTTCTTCTGATGCCGTTTCAGTCGAACGATCCTGATTGTCCTGATCCATGTTCCTCATCTATGGTACCCCAACGCTGCAAAATAAATATGGCAAAAGGTCACCCCATTTTGTGGCTGATATAGCGCTATTGACTTGAAATGTCAAGGAATATGGATGGAAGCGGACCAGTGCTTAGTGTCGCGGAAACTTGTGGCCGTTGGTGCAGGCGCATTTATTTCCTTGACCTTTTAGAAGCTTGTGTTCTATGAGCCGAAGAGTCTCGTTCAAGACCCCCTAACCCACAACAAAGGAGGAAGGTGTTATGACAAAGGCAGAACTGGTTGCAAGCATGGCAAAGGATGCAAAGATTTCAAAGGCTGCGGCTGGCAAGGCCTTGGACTCGTTTACCGACAGTGTCAAGCAGGCCTTGAAGAAAAAGGACGGTAAGGTGACCCTGGTAGGCCTTGGCACATTCTCAAAGACCCGTCGCAAGGCTCGCACAGGCAGAAATCCCCAGACAGGCGCAAAGATCAAGATCAAGGCCCGCAATGCCGTGAAGTTCAAACCGGGCAAGGCGTTAAAAGATGCCGTTTAACCCCCTGTTGAGCGAAAAGACTCAAGGGGTCGTTATTAGCAAACAGGATATGAGGGGCCAGCAAACAGAATCAATCTCAGGGTGACGGGGTTTTTGCGGCCCTTTCATTCTTGACTGGCTCATTAATGCTGGCCTCCGGCCCTTCCCTGAAGAGACGAATGGGGGGCATGCCCCCCCATGAGAACCGGACTTATAGAAATCACCCCTCCCGTTTATCCTCTTTGAGACCAAGCCCAGCAAAGTAAGAAGCAACGCTGTTTTCGAGTTTATCCTCGTTGCCAAAACGCTCTAGACGACAGAGTCCTTTCAATTCTCACCGGCAGAGCCGGTGGACCCACCATCAAAATTAGGCACCCCTTCTTACTCTTGTGGTTATGTTATTTGTGTTCCTTTCAGTGGCATTTCTTTTCCCATTGTATAACTTGCAATACACATTGTCTGGGGTGCCAATGTCCTCAAGAAATGGCTTAACTGTTCAGAATATTTAGTATTTATTCAGAACGGCCCCATTGGCATATTACTTGATATGGTTAGTATTCATCATGAGAAAAAGCACCATAGAAGACATCTGGTTGATCGTCACCATAGGCCTTGCTGGGGGTTGCGTGATTGCAGCTTCGAGCTATACCTTCCTCAACTGGATACCTTGATCGTAAAGACCAAGGGGAAAGCGGCAGACATTGCGAAACCTGATGCTCACCATCCAACACCGCCTAAATCCCCTGCACGTTTACTGCCGCTTGGTGGATAAGGGGTTAAACAGGAAGTTATGCCTGTCCGTATGCAAATACTACGAAATCCTCATTTACAGTTGGCTCTGTTGGTGTACTGTCGTTGTAGTAAAAGTGTCTAAGTTTTGAACAAAGGGGGTCATACAACTTTCCAAGCGCTTTGACAAAATCCGTTTTGGTCATGAGCCATCTTCCATGCTTCTTGATCTAGCCATTGTTCTGCTATTCGTAATTGTGGGAATCATGGTGGCTTTCATCGTAGAAAGGCGCAACACATAGGCAGGCCACATCATCTATGGCCTTCTTCTGTTATTCATATGCGGGGCGTGTTTTATGAACAAACCGAACAAAGGGACCCTGTCTCCTGAAGACCGCAAAGTCGTGAAATTGATAGCCGAGGCGGCCGGAGAAATCATGTTTGACCACTACGAAAGCCTTCCTATCGATTACAGGATGACACTGGCAGATGTGATCAAGAATGCCCACAAAATGCTGGATGAAGATGTGATGCCGGAATTTATCCCAACATTGCACAAACAGCACGCAGAGAATATAGAATAAATCATAATCCCAAATGGTTGTTTGCCCTTTGGGAAAGCAAGTGCAGGATCAAGGTCGGTCTGTTTGCCCCCAACGTTCCCGAAAGGCCTGCAAGGCCTCGGAGCCTCCCTTTCCAAGAATAAATACACGGAACCAGAAATCTCCCATCCCTCACCGCTGACTTCGCCCCAATATCTCGTAGCTGTCAAAGAGGCTTGTGACTGGAGGGTTCCCACCTTTGACAGCATCTAGCTATCTGATGTATAAGGATTTCAAGGGCCCCCCAGTCTTGTGAAAACGCCATGGAAGGCCTATGGCATTTGATAAAGGGGCAATGCGTCCTTTGAGAGATACGTCTGCTGGGGGTCTTTCTTGCCCTAGTGAGCGGAGGATATTCTGATGGCCAAGAAACCGACTTACGAAGCATTGGCAAAAAGAGTCAAGGAGTTACAAGAGAAAGCCAAGAAGTCAGACAGCAGCGTCGACGCCCTTCAAAAGTGTGAAGACAGGTTTCAGGCCCTCCTGAACGCCTCTGCAGATTCTGCCTTCCTCATAGACACAAGAGGCACAATTCTGGCCATGAACGAAATAGGCGCTCTGAGGCTTCAAAAGTCCGTTGGCGAACTCACGGGGAAAAACGCATATGACTTGCTTCCGCCCCAGGTTGCCAAACGCAGAAAAGCCAGGGCAACCAAGGTCATTCAGTCTGGCAAAGGCTGTCGCTTCCAGGACCAACGTAACGGCATCGTCTTTGACAACACGGTTTACCCTGTGATCGATAAGCGCGGAAAGGTTACACAGGTGGCTGTCTATGGCAGAGATATTACCCGCCAGAAGCAGGCGGAGAATCAGTTGAAACAAAGAGAGGCCACCTTGAAGATTCGCACCAAGGAACTGGAGGAAGTAAACAGCGCCTTGAAAGTTCTGCTCAAACAGAGGGACGCCGATAAGACAGAGATCGAAGAAAAAGTCCTCTTCAACATTAAGGAACTGGTTTTGCCCTATGTACAAGAATTAGAGAAGACTCGCTTG
>JASFPF010000123.1:0-5350 GCA_050116135.1 Deltaproteobacteria bacterium
CGGCAAACCTAGGTCCTTGCCAGCGGTAAAACTAAAGACCGACATGAGTTTGTCGACGTATCTTTCTTCTGCCATAGCTTCCTCCGTTCCGTAAGTGTTTTAAGAGACAGCCATAAATCCATGTCTCCACCTGTGATGATAAGCAAGGATCGTTAGGCTAAGATTACAATGTGGTTAGATATGCATGAAAAATGCCGAATTCCGCCGAGTTCATCAGAAATGATTGAAGATCCCTGAAGAAAACCGGAGGAAACAAAAAATTCACAGAATCCTAATAAAGGGCGAACAAAAGAGATCTAAACTTCAAACAAATCGATGGGGTAAAAAGGCCCAAAAAGGATCAGGGCCAGTCGAGACCTTTGAAAAACTCATTCTCACTTATGCCTATGACCTTTTTGACCCATCTACGGGCTTGGTCACTAAATCCTAAAAACTCGGCCCAGGGGCCTCAGACAGTTTAGGATTTGCCCACTGACGTGGGCCGTTCACTTCGCCCGGATGGGTACCCCAAAAAGCTCATAATGGTCGCTCAAATGAATTATTCAAAGATCTCCAAAATAAGGAGGGACTGTGCTATGGATCTCTGTCCTGGAAATGCAGAAGACCTCATGAGGATTCCAGGCCACAGGAAAACAGGCAACGACGGAGAACAATGGCAACGCTGGGATGAAGAGCTCGTCGAAGAATTTGGTTGCTGGGTCAGTCGGCTGGCCAAGGCGTGTGCTATCTTACTGATCGCTGTCTCCGCTGGAGCCCTGCTACAATTATTCTGATAAGGCCTTCAGCCCATTGGGGCCATGGGCTGATTGAATATTCATGATGCCGTAGGTTCTAACCCGTGAACGCCCTCCGAAATAAAGCTATAGGCATTCAGGCAATAGCCCATCAAGGATACACAAAGCCTGACATTGACCACGCTATGCCCTGGGAAGGCGGATTGAAAAAGTGCTCCCCTTCCCCGGTATACTCTCCACGGACACCTGTCCACCATGGGCTTGGGTGATGTGCTTGACAATGGCAAGGCCAAGTCCCGTGCCGCCCAGTTGCCTGCTGCGTGCCTTGTCTACCCGGTAGAACCTTTCAAAGAGTCTGGGCAAGTGTTCTTTTTCAATGCCGCAGCCCTGGTCTCGAACATCTATCTCGATTTCTTCGGCCGTTTGATTAGCCTCCACCCAGATGGTGCTTCCCTTAGCACTGTACTTGATAGCATTGTCAAGGAGGTTCACCATGGCCTGCTCAAGAAGCGGCCCATTGATCTTTGAAGCGATATCTTTATCGCAAGAACACTCAATCTTGATTTCCTTGGCCCGTGCGCTCATTTCGCAAACCTGTGCCGCCATCTGGACCACGTCCTGCACCTGACCCTCAACAAGAGCAATTTTCCCTCTTTCAGCTTCCCGCTCAATCCTGGAAAGGCTGAGAAGATCTTCGATGATGGCTTCCAGACGCTCAGCATGGTTTTCGATGATTCCCAGGAATCTTTCAGCATCCTCCGGATTTCTAACGGCGCCGTCTCGCAGCGTTTCTACAAATCCTTTAATAGCTGTAATTGGGGTTTTAATCTCATGGGAGACATTGGCAACAAACTCTCGGCGAACGTTTTCAAGTCTTCGAATCCGTGTCACATCGTTTAATACGATGAGCGCACCCATCTGCTTCCCCTGGGCATCGCGCAGTACGGTACCATGTCCATCGATGAAACGTTCACCACCCGTGTACAGCACGATATCCCTTTCCACGGGCTTCTGGCTGAACAAGGTATTTCTCACAAACTCGTGCAAGACAACATTTCTGACCACCTCCTGGATGGTGCGGCCCTGGGCGGCAGATGGATTACAGGCGAACATTTGGGCAGCAGCCTGGTTCATACTGATAATCCGCTCTTCCATGTCCACTGCAATCACGCCTTCAACCATGCTGGCGAGTACGGCTTCCATTTCGTTCCGCTGTCGCAGGGTGTTGTCCATCCGTTGACGCAGCTCAACAGCCATTTGGTTCACTGCCTCGGAAAGGGCTCCAATCTCATTGGACCCACCAACAATGGGCCTGACCTGATGTCCCCGGCTAGCCACAGATTTTGCCCACTCCTTGATTTCTTCAATTGGGCGAGTGATTCTGCGAGAAACAAACCAACTGACAATGGCGGCTAATACGGCGATGATCAAGCCCCCAAGGGTCATCTTCAGCTGGATGTTTTTCAGGGTATCATCTATGGCATTCACCGGAATAGATGTACGAACGACTGCAAGAATGCGACTATTTCTCTTAATAGGAATGCCCACATACATCATGTCTTTGCCCAACGTCCGGCTATGTCTTGTCGATGTGCCAGACGGTCCGCTCAAGGCTCCAATGACTTCCGGTCGATCCACATGATTGTCCATCTTCTCCGGATCCTCGTCAGAATCGCCAATGACCCTACCAGAGGCTAGAATAATGGTTATACGGGTTGAGGCTTGCCTGCCCACCTCTTTGCACAAGGAGTCAATAGCCCTTACATTCAAGGGATCAAGGTACCCTGACACTTGAGTCTCGAATAGGTGGGCACGGGATTTTAGATCAGCAGCGGTTTGTTCAAGAAAAAAATGCTTTAAAGCCGTGGAGGCATACCAGGTAACCGCGACCACAGAAATCAGAGTGATAAACAGGTAGGAAGGGTAAAGTTGCCAAAGCAACCGTCTCTTTCTCGGCACAGCCTACTCCTTGAATCGATACCCAACACCCCGGACTGTCTCAATAAACTTGCCCGCCGAGCCCAGTTTTTTCCGCAGACCAACAATCTGGACATCTACGGAACGATCAGTGACTGGATAATCTTCACCTTTGACGGCATCTACGATCTGGAAGCGGGTAAAGACCCAACCCGGCCTTCTGGCCATATAATTGAGGATCCCGAATTCTGTGAAGGTCAACTCAACTGGCTCACCGTTGACCAACACTTCGTGGCGCCTCGGATCAATAACTAAGTCGTGAATTCGAATGACCGAGGTCTCCTCAGGCGCCTCTTTCGCCTTTCTGCGTAGAACGGCCCTCACCCTTGCCACCAGAACCCTTGGGCTAAAAGGCTTGGTCACATAATCGTCGGCACCCAGTTCCAAGCCTGTCACAATATCTGCCTCCTCGCCCTTAGCCGTTAACATGACAACAGGAAGATTCTTGGTGTTGGGGTCGCTCTTCAGTCGTCTCGCGACCTCCAGGCCGTCTATGCCCGGAAGCATAAGGTCCAGAACCATAAGATCCGGGATTTCAGATCTGACGAGGCGCAACGCCTCCTCCCCGGATGATGCACAGAAGACCTGGCAGCCCTCTCGTGACAGATTGAATCTAAGCAACTCCAAGATATCCTCTTCATCATCTACGACAAGGATCTTTTCTTTTGCCATCATGTTATCCTTCTTACAGGGTCATCCATATTGAGAATTGAAGCTCCCTGTAGCAAGCTACAGGGAATCTTCGACCGTAGGGAACGCTGACTTTGTTGGATACGCTCGCTAACCCCGCAGCAAGCTACGGGGAATCCGCTCGCTTTTGCGGTTCAACCTCAATCGACCGAAAAGCGCTCAATTGTCAGGCATTGAACTGAGTTAAGGTTCAATCTAATCAAGGGCTGTTAGCATTCCATGAGAATTGTGTGAAGATCTTGTTAGCTTTCACAATTGACAAAGACGCACCAGCGATTACAGACATCATGGTATTCGAAGTTTACATGTTATGTCCCAAAAGTGCCAGTCATATTGACAGGCCAATGAGTCTCAGCCCATCTCGAAAAAGTAACAGCGCGAAAAGAAACAGCAGCACACCCAAGACACGCATCGCGTAAACATAGATATGGCCCTCCAAGAACGCCCGTGACTTACCAACGACTAAAGCCAAGCATATCTTGGATCCGACGAGGCATACGTAAAAACTTGTGACAAAGGCCACAGCACCAAGATTGCTTTCTGCTTGGGCCTTGAGCATGGTTGGTGAGCCGACACTAAACCAGAATAGGTAAGGATGCGGATTCAAGGCATTCACCATAGCACCCTTCTTGAAGGAGTGGGCTTTGGTCTCTTGATACTCCACTTCAAGGGGCTGGGTCTGAATACTTTCATAGGATAAGTATAATATGAATGCCCCACCCAGGAACGAAATGATACCCAAGACCATCTTAAAGTTGGATAATTTGGTTAACAAAAATAAGGCGACTAGGATAATCGGTACGTCCGTGATGAGAGGTGCCAGAGCGACCTTAAGTCCCTCTTTAACGTTGTATTTGAGTGTTTGGGATATGACGAAAGCAAGAAGCGGCCCGGGTGCAAGTCCTGCTGACAGACCAAGAACAACACCTAGCAACCATGTGTCTATCATGTGTGAGTCCTACGGTTGAGGTAAGGTGCAGATGAAACAAAGTTTAGCGGGCAATGATCAGCGTATCTCCTTCTGCCCTATGACGGGTTAAATATGGGAATAAGAGCCGCGAGTCAACCAAGGGACGGGTTCCAAGGGACAATCATCTGACCAAAACCCAGAATCATTGGCACGCCCACTGAAACGCTCCAACAGACGAGTCATGATCATGTGTAATGGTTTATTTGTTCAGCTCAACTCAGGAATTACAGGCCTTTTCTCAGAGAAAATACAGTTCTTTTCTCAGAAGAATACGCTGTTTACCCCATTTACGAAACATACCTAATAGGGCATACGCAGATAACAATATGTAAGATTGAAGGCCCCTGCAGCGAGAGCTTTGTGTAGCCCATTTAAGCGACAATAATGAAAGGAGGACACCATGGAATCTTTTACTAAGCAATTGGTTACTTTTGGGACCACCTATGGATTGCAGATTATCGGCGCGATTCTCATTCTGATTCTCGGCCGGATTGCAGCCGGAATAGGCCGAAAAATTGTAGAAAGAATCTTGGCCAAGGCCAAGCAGGAGCCATCAATCATTTCGTTTGTCGGAAATCTGACTTATGTCATTATTTTGACTTTTGCTGTTTTGGCTGCTCTGGCCAAATTCGGGATTCAGACGGCTTCCTTTGTGGCGGTTCTGGGTGCTGCTGGTTTTGCTGTTGGTTTTGCGTTGCAGGGCTCTCTGGCTAATTTTGCTGCTGGCGTTTTGATCCTTGTATTGCGTCCTTACAGGATGGGGGACTTCATCGACGGGGCCGGCGTAGCTGGCACCGTTAAAGAGATTCAGCTCTTCACCACCGTATTAGCAACACCAGACAACGTGAAAATTATGGTCCCAAACGGAAAGATTTTCGGAGATGTCATTAAGAATGTTTCTGGTTATGACACAAGGAGGATAGATCTCGTCATCGGCATCGGCTATACTTCTTCTATCCAAAAAGCATACGAGGTCATC
>JASFPF010000124.1:0-5343 GCA_050116135.1 Deltaproteobacteria bacterium
GTGATGACGCTGAGGGACGGCAGGCCATTTTCGCCCCAGTATTTGGAAACCCGTTTAAAGTTCAGCCCCTATTTGAAGGATGCGTGGGTCATCGGAGACAAGCGGGATTATGTGACAGCCGTCAGCTGCATCGATTATTCTGTGGTAGGAAAGTGGGCCGATGAAAAGAAGTTGACCTATACCAGCTATCCGGAACTCTCACAGAAGCCGGAAGTCTATGACCTGGTGGAAAAACAAATCCGACAGGCCAACAAAGACCTTCCTGAGGTGGCCAGGGTTGGAAAATTTATCAACCTTTACAAGGAATTCGACCCGGATGATGATGAACTTACAAGAACCCGAAAACTGCGCCGCGCCTTTGTGGAAAAGCGGTATGAAGACATCGTGGCAGCCCTCTATGCTGACACGGATGTGGTTCACATAGACACCACCATCACCTATGAAGATGGCCGAAAAACCCATATCAAGACCGATCTTCATATCAGAACCGTAAGGGAGTGAGGAGGGAAACGCCCTGATGGAACTCTTGTTGATGACCCTGACGACAGGCATTATGGTAGGAGGTATCTATGCCCTCATAGCCCTTGGATGGGTGCTGATCTATAAATGCTCAGGGGTGTTGAACCTGGCCATGGGGGAACTGACTCTCATCGGCGCCTATGTTTCCCTGAGCTTCTATTCCATGGGGATCCCCTTTCTCCTTTCGCTCTTGTTTTCCCTCATCATCGGATTTATCTTGGGGGTCCTGACCGAAAGGATCTTCCTCGACAGACTTATTGGCGAGCCGATCTTGTCGGTGATCATGGTTACCGTGGGCCTTTCCTTTTTCTTTAAGGGAATCGTTGAACTCATATGGGGAACCGATACCCGAGTATTCACCCCGCCCGTTTTCCCATTGGAACCGATCCGCATCGGGCCCCTGTTTATCGGCCAGGTCTATTTGTGGAGCTTTATCGCTGCCATTGTTCTTCTGTGTATCTTTGTGGGCTTCTTTCAATACACCCGCTGGGGCCTTGCCATGCAGGCCACGGCCGATGATGAGATGGCGGCCCTTTCCATTGGCGTGAGCGCCCGGTTTGTCTATGCCACAGCCTGGGCCATAGCCTTCATGGCTGCCGGCGTGGGAGGCACCCTATTGGGAAATATCAATGGCCTGAATATTTCCGTGGGCTATTTGGGGCTCCTGGTCCTGCCCGCGGTGGTGCTCGGTGGGCTTAATTCCGTGCCCGGGGCCATCATGGGCGGCATTATCATTGGGGTGTTGCAGAACCTGGCCGGGGCCTACCTGGATAAGTACTTCCCGGGGGGTGTGAAAGAGATTGCTCCCTTTGCCTTTATGGCCATCTTCTTGCTGTTCAAACCCTATGGCCTCTGGGGCTGGGAACGGATTGAAAGGGTGTAACGGCCTAAGACATAAAACGTTAACGGAGTTGCTCATATGTCAACCACGTTTTTGCCCTGCAGCGTCTATCACCAAGACTATACGCAAGATCATGCGTGGTGGCAGACGAGGTTTGTCAAGGCAAAGATGACCCTGCTGTTTCTTCTCCTCTTCGTGGCCATTCCCTTGTTTGCAGATGCCTATTGGATCAGCGTTTGCAATCAGATCGGCTATACCCTCCTGGGGGCCTTGGGGGTACAGCTCTTGATCGGTTATTGCGGCCAGTTGACACTGGGTCACGCCGCCTTTCTTGCGGTGGGGGCATACACCAGCACCCTCTTGATTTTGGAGTTTCCCTGGCCCAAGTTCCTCATGGATTGGGGGATTGCCTATCCCATCAGCATCTTCATTGCTGCCATCGCAGCCGGTATGTGGAGTGTCCTGTTTGGCCTCCCTTCTGCCAAGGTGAAGGGGTTTTATTTGATCTTGACCACCATGGCCGCGCAGTTCATTACCGTTGATTTTGTCATCACCCAGTATGTGAGCCAAATCGGCGGTCGGGGTCAAGCCTTTTCCCTGCCACCTGGAACCCTCAAAGCCGGGCCGTGGGTCATAGATAGCGACCTGAAGATTTACTTTATGATGCTTGTTTTGGTGATCACATGTGTGATCGCTCTGGCCAACCTCCTTCGCTCCCGGGTCGGGAGGGCCTGGGTGGCCATCCGGGATAATGATATTTCTGCAGAGGTCATGGGCATCAATATTGTCAAGTATAAGCTCCTCGCCTTTTTTGTGGCTGGATTTATCGGCGGGATCGCAGGGGCTTTCTGGATCAGTAATCTGGCCGCTGTCAGTCCAGAGCACTTCCCCTGGTTCTGGTCCCTGTGGCTGGTAGGCGTGATCCTTATTGGAGGAGCAGGCTCCATCCATGGCACCATCTTTGGCTCCATGTTCATGGTGGTGGTCATGGAGGTGCTGCAACTGGCTGTCATACCGCTTGCTGATACCTATCCCAAGCTCTTGATGGATTTTCTCTTCATCAAGGAGGCTGCCTTTGGCCTGGCCATCTGTGCCTTTCTGATATTTGAACCCAACGGCCTGGCCTATCGCTGGTGGCAGATCAAGAATTATTTCAATCTCTGGCCTTTTTCGTACTGATACGCTAACTTCACGGGTGAAAGGGGGGATGATAAATCAGTGTAGACGATGGGTCGATTTTGGGAACCTTTTCTTCTAAATCAATAGGGAGGAAACGATGAATTCGAGAAATTCTTGGTTCAAGCTTTTTTTACCTTTGTTGGCCGTGGGGATCCTTGTAGGCCTTTCTGTGACTGCAGGGGCGGAAATGATCAATGTTGGGGCCCTCAACGACATGACCGGGGCGACCTCTGACGTTGGCAAGGATTATGCTTTGGGCATTGCTGAAGCGATTCACTATGTCAATGATAATGGTGGGATCAACGGCAAGAAGATCAAACTGTACCAGTTTGATTACGGCTATCGTGTCCCTGAGGCCCTCACCAAATACAACTTGTTTAAACGGCTCAACTGTGTGGCCATCCTGGGGTGGGGAACCGGCGATACCGAGGCCCTATCACCCACCGTTACCAAAGACAAGATTCCCTATGTGTCGGCCTCCTATTCAGGCCACCTTACAGATCCCAAGAAGACACCTTACAATCTGTTTTTTGCCACGGACTATTCCACCAATGCCAGGGCTGCTATCACGGCTTGGTTTGACAAGAGATGGCCAACACATAAGGACTATGGCAAGAGAAAACCCCGCTTTGCATGCTCCTACATGTTTGCATCGCCTTACTGCAGCGCTCCCATCAAGGCCATTAAGGATCAAGCCACAATTTTGGGCTTTGAGATCGGGCCAGATCAAGATGTCTCCCTTTTTGCCATTGACACCAAGAGCCAGATCCTGGCCTTAAAGGAATTTAAGCCCGACCTGGTCTGGCACGGAAACACCACCATGTCTGTGGCAGCGACCCTGAGGGACGCCTATTCCCTGGGTCTAGGCGCAGAGCACATTGTGAACAACTGGGGCTTTGATGAAAACCTGCCCCGATTGGCCGGCGAGGCAGCCGAGGGCGTCATGGGGGCTGCGGTATGTGCCTTTTTCGGCGAAGATGTCCCCGGCATGGCCAACGTGGTAGAGTATGCCAAAAAATACAACCCCGCCATCTCGGCGGATAAACGCCTCATTCGTACGGTTCAGGCTTGGGGAGGCGTGCTCATCCTCTGGGAAGCGTTAAAGCGGGCGGACAAGGCCGGGGATATGAGTGGTGAAAGCATCCTGAAAAACGGTTTTGAGACCATGAAGAATTTTGACATCGGCTTGGGCGCATCACCAGTGACCTTCACATCTACGGATCACCGGGTGGCAGGGCAGGTACCGATCTATGAGTGGAAGAACGGGAAATTCGCCATCGTGGAGCGCGTGGATTTGGCAGGCCGGTGGCCGGACAAGTGGGCCAATGAGTGGATCGGTTGGTAGCCACTTCACTAATGTTAAAGGAGGCTTGGGGCTTGCCACATCAGGGACCGGTCTTAAAGATCAACAGTATCGAGGTAAAATACCACGAGGTCATCCTGGTTCTCAAAGGCGTCTCTATCGAGGTCCCAAAGGGCAATATTGTGGCCCTCCTCGGGGCCAACGGGGCGGGAAAGAGTACTACGCTCAAGGCGGTCTCGGGTCTGTTGAAACATGAAGATGGGGAGGTGACTGATGGGTCCATTGAGTTCATGGGTCAGCAGATCCACAAGATGAGCGCTGAAAAGATCGCCAAGAAGGGGATCGTTCAGGTGATTGAAGGGCGCAGGGTCTTTGAACATTTGACCGTGGAGCAGAATCTCAAGGTGGGTGCACACCTGAGGGGGGGGCGAAAATCCGTCAAGGCTGGACTCGAGACGGTCTATCACTACTTTCCCAGGCTGAGAGAAAAGCGAAATGAAATCGCGGGCTTTGTCAGCGGAGGAGAGCAGCAGATGACCGTGGTTGGTCGAGCCTTGATGACCAATCCCAAGCTGATCCTTCTGGATGAGCCGTCCATGGGGCTCGCTCCCTTACTTATCCATGAGATTTTCAACATCATCACCAGGCTCAATAGGGAGGAGAACATCTCCATCCTTTTGGTGGAACAAAACGCCAAGCTTGCCCTCAATGTGGCCCCTTACGCCTATGTGATGGAGAATGGCCGTATCGTTATGGACGACACAGCGGAGAAACTCCGGGAAAACCCGGATATCAAGGACTTCTACCTGGGCCTCACCGACGTTGGGGGCCGAAAGAGTTTTCGGGATGTGAAACATTACAAACGAAGAAAAAGATGGCTCACCTAATCCTTAAATGGAAGTAGGGAGGGAGGTTACACATGCGAAAGAGATCATTGATATTAATGGGTTTTGGTGCAGTGATTCTGGGCACCTTCTTGCTGGCCTGCGCCACGGCACCAACGGCAACCAAAAAGGATTTCCAGCCCCCGGTTATTACCCTCAATTTAGTGGAAATGCCCTATTACACTGGATGGTGGTACTATGATGTAAAAGTCGAGCCCACCAAGGGAAACGCTGGAAAGTATGGGGCGCCTTTGGCACTGGCTTTTGTTTTTGATATTCAAAATCCCAATGAATATCCCGTTATGATGGACGGGTTCAAGTTCACCGTTGCCTTTGACGGCATCGATGTAAACACGGTCAACTCCCCAGAGATTCAGTGGATTCCCGCTGGCAAGACCAACCAGGTCCGGGTCACAGCCATCACCGATGCAAGGGCCGCCTTGCTAAGCCTGCTGGTGACCGGCGGGTTCAAGCTGAAGGAAAGAGAGACGAACGTGTGGGCCCAGCTTGAGGATTGGTGGCTTGCAGCAGAGGAGTATTCTCTGGCAATCGAAGTCAAAGAGGGTTCGGCTATCTTCAAAGCAGACGGGTCAACGAACGTCGCTGCCTTTAGCGGG
>JASFPF010000125.1:0-5302 GCA_050116135.1 Deltaproteobacteria bacterium
GTGGGCAGCCGGCTGACATCCTATGCAATCTGTGCCGTGAAGACATCCTACATGATACATCGGCCAAATTAGAGCCTGACCCCGCTTCCATGGCGGGGCCATGCCCTGCGGCACTGATCATCTCGGCTGAAGAGGGGAAGATCTATGCCTGTATGGATGCTCTTTTGAAAAAGGAAGCCCTGGCAGATATGGATGGAGACCTCGATGTAGATGGGCTGATGGCTCGGTACCAAGAGTGCCGAAATGTCCAGCGAGGCTGTCTGGCATGCAGAGAGACAGTGGCCCAATCTTTTTCGGATTTGTCCCTGCCCCAAGGCGCAACACACGAGGTGGGCGACTTGCTTTATCATTTTGGGACCCTCCAGCAGGAGGCGGAAAATTATGTTCAAGCCGAGGAAAGATACAAGACGTCCCTGAGGCTTTCCCCAGTTGAAGAAGCAGATCCCATCCATTTCAGGCTCGGCCTTAGCTATACAAAGATGGGCCGCTATGATGAGGCGCTCAGGGCCTTTAATAAGGCTGAAAAGACATATAGCAACCAGTACTATTTCCACTTTTACACGGGACTTTGTTATTTTGAGCAAGGAGACTATCTTACGGCCATCGAAAATTTCTCAAAGGCTGCTGACATGAAGCCCCAACAGGAGGACATGGTCAGGGTTCTCATTTATCTGGGCACATGTTACAATTACCTCGGCAGATACGAGGAAGCACTCCCCCACCTGGAGAGGGCAAGGGACAAGGCCAGTGGTGTTAAAGAGATATACAGCGCCCTCGGATTTTCTTGCTTTCAGATGAAAGACTATGACCGGGCCATTGAACATCTCAGCGTGGCGGTTGAACTAGATCCCAGCTCTGCCATAGATTATGCCAGCCTTGGCGCTAACTACCGTGAAAAGGGAGACACGAACATGGCCAAGGTCGCCTATGAAAAGGCCCTGGCATTGGATCCAAGCATGACGTCGGCAAAAGATAACCTGACGAGGTTAAAAAAAAACGTGGATGAACAACAACTATCGTCCTTGCAAGACAATCTGGGTTACCATTTCAAGGACACGGGGTTTCTCTGTGAAGCTCTTCGGCACAGCTCCTATGTCAACGAGCAGCACGAACCTGCTTTGAAGGATAATGAACGCCTCGAATTCCTTGGGGATGCTGTCCTTGATCTGGTGGTCACCCATACACTAATGAACCGTTTTCCAGAAACCCGTGAAGGAGACCTGTCAAGGATGAGGGCGACTATTGTTAACGAGTCGCAACTCGCCATGGTGGCACAGAGACTCCATGTGGGTGAGCACCTCCTATTGGGGCGGGGTGAATCCCTGAGTCACGGGGAAGAAAAGACCTCGATCCTTGCCGATGCCCTTGAGGCGGTCATTGGGTCTGTCTACCTGGATGGGGGCTTTGAGACCGCCTTTGAGGTCATCAATGGACTATTTTCAGAGCCCATGGCCCACGTTGAGGAGAGGCTATCTGCCGAGGATTTCAAGAGCCGGCTTCAAGAGTTGGTGCAGGCTAGATTCAAGACCATCCCTCAATACAAGGTGGAAGCTGAAAGCGGCCCTGACCATGACAAGGAATTTGAAATCCGTCTTACGGTTGGCACTTTCTTGACGACTCGGGGCACAGGCAAGAGTAAGAAGGCCGCCGAGCAGGAAGCTGCCTGCATCGCTCTTGATAAGCTTCAGGGCGAGGCTGAGTAGCCGCCCGGACCGCAATGGGGCATATAAGGGTAGGTACGGCTTCCTGGACCGACAAGACCTTTCATTGTCATTTTCAACAACTCTTATGGCAATTACGGCATCCAAAATGCCAAAACCCTGAGGAAGTGGATTGAATAGTTCACAAGGTCTCCACCAATAGCTTAAGGCACAGCCAAGAATCCGAAGAAACATCTGGAGCAAATCAATGTCAAGCTATGAGTATCCTGATCGTCCTCAGCTTGCCGTAGGCGCCATCGTGATGAGAAATAATAAGGTGCTCTTGGTCAAGCGAGGCCGGCCTCCAGGGGAGGGGCTCTGGGCCGTGCCAGGGGGTCGGGTGAGGCTGGGTGAGACGCTCAAAGAGGCCGTAGAACGAGAAGTGAGAGAAGAGACGAGGCTCATTGTTCGAGCCGGAAACCCCGTGTATGCCTTTGATCTGATTGAACGAGACGAGGAGGATCGTATCCAGTACCATTATGTGGTTGTGGATCTTCTGGCCGACTACATTAAGGGCCAACCGAGTCCTGACGATGATGCCTTGGAGGCCCGCTGGGTCAGCCTCGAGGCCCTGAGAGACCTTCCGGCAAGCCGAACGACCAGAGAAGTCCTGCGGAAGACGGCGGACTTCGTCCCAACCTGAAAGAGATAGAAACCTCATGTCCGGTTGTCGGCTAAGCCCATAACCGGCCGCCTTGCTAGTGACGATTCTTGTCACCTATTTTGTCAATCCTCGACGTCATGGCCCCAAATCTTGGACGGGTTGTCGTGCCAATAATTTTCTAACTACCTATAAATAAAACGAAAAAGAGTAAGCCTCTTATTTGGCACGATGTTTTCATAGCAAGGGCCTACACGATGCGCAGGGTCCCAGAACGCACGTGCTCGTGGTTTATGTTTTTGTGTTTCCAACTCGGAGGCGGGCGGGGATCAATCGCGCACAGGAGGCCTTTTCCATGATGGAGATATTACGCAGTGAGAAGTCCAGGATACGTACCTTGTCGGTCCACATCATGCGCTCTATTGCCGAGCGGCACGGGGGAACCGTAGAAAAAGACGTACTCACAGATACGATCGACATATGGGTTCCAGAGAGTGAGCGGGCTGTTTGTGCCCAAGAGATACAGGCGCATGTCTGCGCTATGCACACCTACATCCACACCCTGCTTGTTGCCTTTTTCAGTGGGAGGCAACTCGTCTGGATTGGCAAGAATTGAACGTGGATCCTCAGAATCAAAAAAGGCGTCTGTGTATGGCCATCCTTGGAAAAGCCAGGGGGCGTGGCTAGGTGATCGTTCGGATCCTCACGGCGTCTGAAGAGGCCAGGTAGCGTTCTGCCATGTTGGTCGCCTTCTGGGAACCCTGGGGCAAGCGTCGGCTCACATCCTGAAGCTTGTTGTATATGTTGCTGCACTTGTTATGAAGCCCCTTGAAGAAATCAATGTCAAAATCCCCCCGGTCAATGTCGACAAGCCGTCCACCGTACATCCTGAATGTGGTGATCAAGTCCGTCAACTCCTCCATACAGGAGTCGATGGTTTCGGATGCTTCCTTAAAATCCTGATGGGTGTGAGACATGGTATCTACCTCCTCAGGTCGTCGTCTCAGTGGCAGGTTTGCACAATGTGAGGTTGTCCTTTTTGCATCGCAGGAAAGGAACCTCCATGTTTTTCTTATGGGTTGATTCAGGCACAAAACGTACCAAATGCTCGGGCTTTGTTGTTGCCAGCCGTATTGCCATGCAATCTCCTCGCTGATGACCTTGGTTTTTTATAATTAACAGGCTATTACACCATTTTAGCCTCCCCTTTCTGGTCAATAAAAGGGCTTTTCTCCGGGTTTCAGTTTGTTATTCAGGCGGAAGATTTCGCAACAGGGTGTCGTGCCAAGTACGGATTTGTAAACGGGTTTGTTCTTTCCAATGGCTGAGGGCGGCATCTTCTGGCTTGGGCAAGAGCCGGTCTTGCTTTGACACCCCCCCTCTTTTCTGGTAAAAATTTTTTCATGCCCGCCTGCTTGGAAATCACTTTAAAATCGGATCTTTTTGATGCCGAAGGGGCTGCTCTTTGCCGGAAGGCAAACGACTACTTTGGCTTCAATATCGAGTTCGTTCGGACGGTGAACATCCTGACCATCGATGTTGACCTGACGCCAGGTCAGCTGGGGGCCATCAAAGAAGAGATCTTTGCCAATCCAGTCACCCAAATTGCTTCCTACAAACCTCTTGATATTGATTTTGACTGGATCCTTTGGGTTGGTTACCGAGCTGGCGTGCGTGACAACCCAGGAAGCACGGCCGTGGAAGCGGTGGAAGACCTCCTTCGTATACGTGTGAAACCCCACGAGGGGATCTACACGTCCAAACGGTATTGCCTGAAAGGGGGCCATCTTGCCCTCGAAGATGCCAGGCGGGTCGCCCGAGAGCTCCTTGCCAACGATATCATCCAACAATGGAAGGTCTTTTCCCAAAAGGACTGGGATTCGGACAAGGGCATCGGGATCATTATTCCCAAGGTCAAACTGGATCATCAACCCACCGTCACGGTCATTCCCGTTGATAGCGATGAAGAACTAAGGCATGTCAGCCAGGAAAGGAACCTCGCCCTAAATCCCAATGACGTGCCTACGGTCCGAGCCTACTTCCTCAGGGCCGATGTCCTCGCCCAACGCCAGGCCGTGCAACTTTCCGCACCCACGGACGTGGAATTGGAGTACATCTCCCAGGCCAGGAGCGATCACTGCAACCACAACACCTTCAAGGGGTTGTTCCAATATCGTGATTTGGCAACAGGCAAAGCCCAGGAGGTGGACAACCTCTTTGCCACCTGCATTGAGGCCCCCACCCTGGCCATTAAGAAGAAAAAACCGTGGGTGATCTCAGTCCTTTGGGACAATGCAGGGGTGGGTCGATTTAACGATGAATACTACTACGTTATTACTGGAGAAACCCACAATTCCCCATCCAATATGGAGGCCTATGGCGGGGCCATCACGGGAATCGTGGGGGTCTATCGGGATCCCATGGGTACAGGCAAAGGCGCCAGGCTCGTCATGGGCATGTACGGATACTGTGTAGGGCCCAGAGACTATGATGGTGAGTTGAGACCCCGTCTTCATCCAAAAAGGCTCCTTGATGGTGTCATCGAAGGCGTCCGGGATGGCGGTAACAAGAGCGGCATCCCCACGCCTTACGGCCAGGTCTGGTTTCATGAGGGCTACCTGGGAAAGTGTTTGGTCTTTGTGACGGCCGTCGGTCTCATGCCTGCCCGGGTCACAGGGGCCCCTTCAGAGGAGAAGACCACCTCTGCTGGTGATCTGATCGTCATGTGCGGCGGCCGTGTGGGAAAAGACGGCATCCACGGCGTCACTGCGGCCTCCGAGGGTTTTTCCGCCCACACCCCCGCTGGCCACGTTCAGATCGGCGATCCCTACACCCAAAAAAAGATGCACGATTTTCTCCTGGAGGCCCGGGATGAGGGTCTCATTGCCTTTATTACGGACAATGGTGGGGGAGGGCTATCTTCTTCCATCGGAGAGTCGGCCCGCTTCAGCAGGGGGTGCATCGTGGAGCTGGATAAGGTTCCCCTAAAATACCAGGGCCT
>JASFPF010000126.1:0-5299 GCA_050116135.1 Deltaproteobacteria bacterium
GAGGTCATTCTTGAATTGAGGCAGAAACACTTGTTTGACCAGTTCATGGGAGGCCCGGCCTCCGCTGCCATGATCCAACAGAATCGTATCTTCCTTTTTCATCAGTCTGTTTACGCTCCTATGTTTTAGAATTTTACCTCAGGGGCCGCCTGCCTTTCCTTAGGGACCTCAAAGAAGGTCGCTTTTTCGAATCCGAACATTCCTGCAATCAAAGTGGTTGGAAAGCTGCGGATTTTGACATTGTAAACCCTGACTGTCTCGTTAAAACGCCGACGCTCCACGGCGATCCTGTTCTCAGTGCCTGCCAGCTCATCCTGAAGTCGGATAAAATTCGTGTTGGCCTTTAACTCAGGATACCGCTCCACGACTACTAACAGTCGAGCCAGAGCTGAGGAGAGCTCATTGTTGGCCGCAATCTTTTCGCTAATGTTGCCGGCGCCAGCCACTTTGGACCGGGCCTCCGTCACCCTGACAAACACCTCCTTTTCGTGTTTGGCATAGCCCTTCACGGTCTCTACATAATTGGGTATCAGATCATAACGGCGCTGGAGCTGATTTTCCACCTGGGCCCAGGCCGCCTTCACGCCTTCGTCCATACGAACGAGGGTGTTGTAGGTTCCCTTCAAGTATAAAAGGGGAATGAGCAAAGCAAGTACCACCACCCCGATAACGATAAGCGTGTTCCTTTGTCCTTGTGTCATGAAGTCGCCTCCCTCACGAAGGTTACAGGGCTCTGTGTGCGGTGGATTCCAGGGCCAGCTTCCTTCCTTTAACCTTTAACGTCTTTGTCCAGCCTATCTACCCGTTTCCACAGCCTTTGTATTTCTTTCAGGTAAGCTTGAAATAGTCCAGTCATTTCCGAGGCACCCGCCTTCATCTTTTTCCCCCTGATGTCCAGGAGCTTTTCGAAGAGGGCGCTATCCAGCTCAAAAGTCTTACAGACCTGTCTGACAACTTCCCGGCTGTCCCGGGGAAGCTCTTTTCCTTCAAGGTAAAGGAGCCCGCAAAAGATGGCGATAAAGGCACGAACAGATTCTGACACAAGCTGTTGCAGAGGCCTTCCCTTGCCTTGGGTCTCCAGAAAGGCTTCCCGTAAGAGTAGCAGCTTGCCCTTAATTTCCCTTTCGCATTGCAACCTCAACGCACCGGGGTCAAAGGTGAGATCTTTCAGGATGTCCTTGCCCCAGACCAGTTCATAGGCCTTTTGGAAATTGAGATACTCAATAGGAAAGGCATCAAGTGATGTCCGAACATAGTCCTCGGTGAGGAACAAGGGAGTGGCCACATTGCGTTTTTTCCACCTGGCGACGACCTCAAACGTCCGCTCGAGGGCATCAATCCCTTGCTCGGAAAGAACCATCATAAAATTGATGTCTGACCTCCCAGGGATGTACTCACCACTAGCTGCACTGCCATAGAGGATGATGGAAACCAGGTCATGGCCAAAGAGCTGCTTGTAATCGTCCGTGATAGCCGGAAATATCTCCTTTGGCGCTTCTGGTATCTTGGACATGATATTTTCTCCTAGGAAATTGTCCCGTGCTTCGCGTTCCGGGTCTTCCTTTTCGGCCAGAGTCTTTGAACTCGGAACTCGGAACTCTCACCGCCCCAACTTGCATTAAAAGCCGCCGCCAGCCCCGCCGCCGCCGCTTAATCCGCCGCCAAAGCCCCCAAAGCCGCCCCCAAAGCCGCCGAAGCTGCCCCCAAAACCGCCCCGGCCATACCCGCCGTACCCACCGCCCCGGCCCATGAACATGAGGAGCAAGAGCGGCCAGAGCCCGCCTCGTCTGCCCATGGAAAAAAGGAGCCCCAAAAATATCAGGGTAACCAACAAGGCTGAAAGGCCGGAGCGTTTCTTTTGGGGCCTTTTTAGAGGGGCTTCACCCGTGAGGCGGACCCCTGCATCTTTGGCAATAATCTGTGCCACGGCCAGGGTGCCATTCAGGAGCCCTTCCCCAAATCGATCCTCCTTGAGATAGGGGACCATATATTGGTCGCGGATCTCACCGGCCAAGCCGTCGGGGATGACTCCCTCCATACCATAGCCGGTCTCGATACGCATCTTGCGCTCTTTGACGGTGACAAAGATGAGGACACCTCGGTCCTCTCCCTTTTTTCCAATACCCCATGCGGCATACAACCGGTTGGCATATTCGTTGTAATCCTCACCCCCGATGTCC
The DNA here is from genome assembly GCA_050116135.1 of Deltaproteobacteria bacterium. Taxonomy (GTDB): domain Bacteria; phylum Desulfobacterota; class Desulfobacteria; order Desulfobacterales. The sequence continues at coordinate 2,181 of JASFPF010000126.1, forward strand.
GGCATGGTGACCACGACAACAGACACCCCCGTTCCTCTCAAGAGCTCATGGGTGACCTGCACAAGCCTGTGTTCGTACTCGGAAGAGATGACATCGGCAAAGTCGTTGACAAGCCCCTTTGGCTTGGGGAGTTCCTTTGCCCACGTGTTTGCCCCAGTGGCAATCAGTGGCATGACAAAAAGAGTGACGAGTCTAACAACGTGTTTCATCAGCAGAAATTCCCGTCGTTTATGGAAAAAGCCTGGCTGATACAAGATCTTGCCAGGCGGCTGTTGATGGTCTATACCACATTAGATTTGTGAAAGAAACCTCGCAGCAGGATCGTGGCGGGAGAGGACTTGCGGGGAACCAGGGAAAAGGGATTTGGGCAATAGCTTGCAACGTTGTCACGTGTGAACCATGCGACTTGGCATCATCGATCTTCCAGCATCAGGCAAATCGACTATTTTCCGGGCCTTGACCCAGAGCAAGCCTGAACAGTGGGCCAAGAAGGGGCCTCTTATCGCTACAGTGCAGGTGCCAGACGGGCGGGTGGATACCCTGAGCACGCTTTTCAAACCCAAAAAGACCGTATACGCCTATCTGGAATATTTGCTGCCTTGCGGTGAAACCGCTTACACTCATGGTGAAAAGGGCGCTGAGGCCCTCTGGAATGAGGTGCGGCCTTGCGATGCTTTGGTCCACGTGGTGCGCAATTTTCACCAGCCTGGGGGCGAGGTACCACACCCGAGAGAGGATCTGGTGAAGCTCGAAACCGAAATGATCTTCACTGATCTGGTGGTTGTGGAAAAGCGAATCGAACGTATCCACCTGGACAGAAAGCGTGGTCAGAAGATCAATGATGACGAATTGGCCTTGTTGCAGGCATGCCGCAACGTCCTTGAGGACGAAACCCCCCTTCGGGATTATCCTGAACTCGCTTTCGCCCCCCTTCTAAAAGGGTATGCCCTGCTTTCGGCCAAGCCCGCCCTGACCGTTTTCAACAACGACGAACAAGATGAAAACCTCCCCCAGTGGGAAGCCCCCCCTACGCTTGCCAATGCCCTAGTGGTTCGCGGGAAGCTGGAAATGGAGCTTGCCGAACTCTCTCCTGAAGACGCTGCCGAATTTTTAACTGCCTATCATGTTGAGAGTCCGGCTGCGGCCAGGGTGATTCAACAGTCCTGTCAACTCTTGGGCCTGCTCTCTTTTTTCACCGTGGTTCACGATGAAGTGCGATGTTGGTTGATCCCCGAGGAGACCACGGCCTTGGACGGGGCTGGGGTCATCCATTCGGACATGAAAAAGGGCTTCATCCGTGCCGAAGTCCTCACCTATGATGATCTGATTGCCGCAGGCGGCTACCAGCAGGCAAAGAAGGAGGCCAAGGTGCGCCTTGAGGGGAAGGAATACATCGTACAAGACGGAGATGTGGTCTATTTTCGTTTCAATGTTTGAGGAAGGTAAGAAACCTTCGCATAGAGGCACGACAGAGGTATTGACAAACAAGGGGGGTGCATTATTTTAAGAAGTTAAGCCTGTGTCGTGACTGCCGGTAAAATCCCACATGATGCCTAGATTCCAACAGGCACTGCGTCTTTTCCAGAGGGTTTGCGAGCTTTCCTGCGATTTCGTGCATAGCCTGCCGAAACCGGAAAAAGAGAAAAAGGCAAGCAAAGGGAAATCGTCAAAAGAGCTATGACAACCAAACGCGATTATTATGAGATCCTCGGTATTGACCGCAATGCCGATGAAAATGAAATCAAGGCCAGTTATCGAAAACTGGCTCTAAAATACCACCCGGACCGTAACCCTGGTGACAAGGAGGCTGAAGAGAGCTTCAAGGAGGCTGCCGAAGCCTACGAGGTCCTCCGAGATCCCGAAAAGAGAGGGATCTACGACCAGTACGGCCATGAAGGGCTTCAGGGCACAGGGTTTTCAGGATTCAGAGGATTTGATGACATATTTTCGAGCTTCGGCGATATCTTTGAAGAGTTCTTCGGCTTTGGCGGCAGGAGGCGCTCTAGAACCGCGGCACGCCGTGGCGCTGACCTGCGGTACGACCTGACCATCAGCTTCATGGATGCAGCCTTTGGGGTTGAAACCGAGATCGAGATCGCAAAACTCGAGAGCTGTCCCTCATGTCAGGGCACAGGGTGTGATTCGGGCACCACGCCAGAAGATTGTCGCCACTGCGGCGGAAGTGGACAAATCAGCCGAAGCCAGGGTTTTTTCAGCATCAGAACCACCTGCCCCTATTGTCAGGGCGAAGGCAGAACCATCCCTCATCCCTGTCCAGAATGCCGCGGGACAGGCCAAGTTGAGCAGAAAAAGAAGGTTTCCGTCAAGATACCCGCCGGCGTCGACACGGGCTCAAGGCTCAGACTCACCAATGAAGGCGAAAGCGGTACAAGAGGTGGACCTCCCGGGGATCTCTACATTTTTATTAACGTGCAGCCCCATGAGTTTTTTAAGCGCAACAATCTTGACGTGATCTGCCAGATTCCTATCTCTTTTGTCCAGGCTGCCCTGGGCGACGAGATCCCTGTTCCTACCCTAAACGGGGACAAGAAACTCCGCATTCCCAAGGGCACCCAGCCGGGAGAGGTTTTCCGTTTTAGAGGCGAAGGGATTCCCTCTCTTAGGGGTTACGGACGAGGGGATCAGATCATGGAGGTGGTGGTGAAAACCCCCACAAACCTGAACAAGAAACAGGAAGCCCTCCTGAAAGAGTTTTCCAAGTTAGAATCAGCCAAGCTGTCCAGCAGGATCAAGAAGATGTTTACCAACTAGGCCTCGAGGGGGCTCTCAACCTTTGAATGGGGGTCTCTTCCTCAAGGGTCTTATTTAAAACAGCACAACAGCCTATCTAGTCTTTTTCTATCTTTGGCTTTTTGGGTTTTCTTGAGTGTTCTCGCAGGCAGGTTTTGTCTTCTCGAACCAAGGCGCAGTACTTCGGATTGTCAGCCTCTTTGCAGGCATTGGGATTGGAGAGCGGGCATTCTGGGTGCTCTTTCGACAAATTCAGACCTCCTTGGGCATTTAGTAACATCATACCAGATTTCCGAAAAACGAGCCTCAGAAAAATCCTGGAAGAGCAGCCCTCAAAGCATGATGTCCCAGCCGTCCGATGGCTCCCC
>JASFPF010000127.1:0-5235 GCA_050116135.1 Deltaproteobacteria bacterium
TATCAAAATTGACATGCAAGAAAAAACTACGAAACCATGAAAACTGGCGCCTGACCAACACGGACAATCTCTTGCCGAGGTTGTGGCGCTAAGGACCCGATGGTCCGTGCATGTGTGAAGATTCCTGGCGATCCGACACATGGAGACGAGGCATGGGCTTCCTTTAGCGTTTGGAAGGAGCAGGTACCAAAAGAGGGGAATCTCTGTCAACCATTCCGAGAGTTCACCGGCTGTTTGGCGTTATCTTGAAGGCGGCAACAAACCGAAAAGCCTGAAATAACCCGGCAGTGTTTCTTGGGGCGTGGCGCCCCTCGCGGTATTTTTCCCTTGATGTGAAAGGAAATGATGTTGTTATTCTCTGGTGTTGCTTGGTATATTGGTGCAGACAGGAAAAACGGTCAACATGCGAGTCTCGTGTCTCAGCAATGCCTTGCATTCATCGGACGCGGTCCAAAGCCAGTTGCGTCGTTCTGTGACCATTTTGGGGGCGCCTGCCGAACAGCGCTAAATCACAGAAACTCGGGCCGTTCGGCCCTCAGACAGTCTGTGATTCTTCATGCGCTGTGCTGCATACGCCTGGCTCCCAAAATGCTCAATGTCGCTCGCAAAAAGGCTTTAGACGACGGCCACTGTATACTATGTACTTCTTATACTTTTTCTTGGGACACGACACTTACATCGAACAACACAACAACGCAAGGCGAGAAGGGAGCCGCGGATATGATGACCACTCATGCCACCCCACCATCTGACTTTATTCGTAACATCATTGAACAAGACCTGGAGGCGAAGAAAAACGACGGGCGAGTCGTAACCCGCTTTCCACCGGAACCTAATGGGTACCTCCATATTGGACACGCCAAATCCATGTGCCTCAACTTTGGCATCGCTGCTGAAAACGCAGGCGGGGTTTGTCATTTGCGGTTCGATGACACCAATCCATCCAAGGAGGAAGTGGAATACGTGGAGTCCATTAAGTCAGATGTTCGATGGCTTGGGTTTGATTGGGGTCATCATTTGTACTACACATCCGACTACTTTGACCGCTTATATGAATACGCCCTGCAGTTGATCAAGGATGGTAAGGCGTATGTTTGCAGCTTGAATGCTCAGGAAATCAGGCATTATCGTGGCACGCTGACTGAGCCCGGCCAGGATAGTCCCTATCGAACCCGTTCGGTGGAAGAGAATTTGGTGTTGTTCGAACGGATGCGGGCAGGAGAATTCGAGGACGGTTCCCACGTCTTGCGAGCAAAAATTGATATGGCATCTCCGAATCTAAATATGCGAGATCCGACCCTGTACCGCATCCGACGGGTGGGACATCATAGAACGGGCAGCAAGTGGTGCATTTATCCCATGTACGACTTCAGTCATTGCCTTTCAGATTCCATCGAGGGGATTACCCATTCCATCTGTACCCTGGAGTTTGAAGACAATCGCCCCTTGTATGACTGGGTGCTTGACGCGTTGCATGTAGATTGTCATCCACAGCAGATTGAGTTTGCTCGGCTTAATCTGAGCTACACTGTGTTGAGCAAGCGGAAGCTCGTGGAATTGGTGGGCCAGGGGTATGTCACGGGGTGGGATGATCCGCGGATGCCCACGCTAACGGGTTTGCGGAGACGTGGCTACACACCAGAGTCCATCCGAAACTTCTGCGAACGCATCGGCGTGGCCAAGAGAGATAGTATGGTGGATATGGCCTTGCTTGAACATTGCGTCCGCGAAGATTTGAACCGACGGGCCCCGCGTGTGATGGGGGTCTTGGATCCTCTTCGGGTCGTCATAGACAACTATCCAGAAGATCAGGTGGAAAAACTGGAGGCCGTGAACAATCCAGAAGATCCCGGTATGGGAACACGAGATGTGCCTTTTTCACGGGTGCTCTACATCGAACGGGACGATTTCCGAGAGGATCCGCCGAAGAAGTTTTTCCGTTTGGCGCCGGGTCGTGAGGTGCGGCTGAGATACGCCTATTTCATCACCTGCGTCGAGGTGGTCAAGGATGGGCAAACGGGCGACGTGGTCGAGCTGCGCTGCACTTATGATCCGGAAACACGAGGGGGTGGGTCTCCAGACGGGCGCAAGGTCAAAGGAACGCTGCACTGGGTTTCTGCGGCCCACGCGCTCGAGGCTGAAGTGCGCTTGTATGATCGTCTTTTCGTGACTCCCAACCCAGGCAGTGAAAAGGATGGCCCTGATTTCAAAGCCTGTTTCAATCCCAACTCGTTAGAGACGTTGACGTCGTGCCGTGTTGAACCCAGTCTGGCAGGCGCTGCGCCAGGCAGTCGCTACCAGTTCGAAAGACAGGGATATTTCTGTGTCGATACCGTTGATTCTTCTCCAGAAGCACTTGTGTTCAATCGGACGGTGTCACTACGTAATTCGTGGGCCAAGATCGAAAAAGGACAGAAGAACCAGGGGTAAGGGCATGGCGATGGTTTTCTGAAAAACAAGAGAGCCCCCAAGGCAGGATGTTTTCAGCCCGCTTTTATGATCAGGAGAAAAACGTCTTTTATGTGATTCAGAGAGGCAACCGTAATTTTGGCCTTTTTGTTCCGTGTCTTTACGGCCTTGAGATGGACAATAGAGTATGAAGGGCTTTTTTTAGGATGGCGCAAGCGCCGTTTGGCAAAGGCAGAAAGTCGCTTGCGGGAAGATTCATCCATGACTTCAGCAATGTCAAGGCCGATCAAATCTGTCTGGCTATAGCCTACCAGGTCAGCAAAGGCCTGGTTGGCAACGAGGATAGCGTCTCTGCGGGTGATGATGGCGGGATCTTCTATCTCGTCGACAATCAATAGCTTCTGTAAGATGGAACCAGTGTGGTACAGGTGATGGGATAGGCGGCTGGCCGCGGATTTCCCGTCGCTGTTATATGTGGTTAGTATTTCAGGGAGCGGTATTCCATGATCATCTAATACCCGGATCGCTTCCTCCGCGGGAATCTTGTAGTTTCTTCCCACCCGAATACCCTTGATCTTGCCCTGCTCGACCCACCGTCTGACGGTCGTGTGAAATACACCAAGCCACCGGGCCAGCTCAGGGGTTGAAAAAAACGCCTTTTCCATAGTCTGCTCCTGTTTGGAAAAACGCTCTTGATTTTACATATCGGCAACGTGTCAGTGAATCATTAGGCGAATCTCTCACGAACCCTAAGTGGGGACCCATTGCCCGTCCCAATTTGCTGAAAGTGGGGTGATTCCTAATCTTCAGCCATGAAACAGCGATGGAGAGCTACATGGGTGCCAGCCTTCCATAGGATCTGATCCATTGGCTTTGCCTGTTCGTGCCGCTAATGATTCGGATGTTTTAAATGGTTGGCATGCACTAATTGTGCCAATAATGGGGGAGGGCTAAGAGTGCTGACAGGCCGTTCTAACCACGTGATACACCAGCAAAAGTGGGGCAAGCGAAACTGGAAGGCCTTTCAACGGTCTAGGGCGGGGCTTTTGCAGTGAGAAATCTCTTTCCTATCCGATGGGCACGGGGAAACAGGCCCTGAAATCTTTGCATAAACTCATACCAAAGAGAGAGACGAGGTTATGCAAAGCTCTCTCGCCCCTTTGCGGTTCAAGAAAGCTACGTGTTCCTGAAGTAGCCCATACATTCCTTCACATAGACCCATCCAGACCAAACTGTGGCAGCCAGTATGACGGACATAATGAGATTGGCCACTGGGGGCAGCTTTAAGCTGACTTCTGGACTGTACTGGCCAGAAGGGATCATAAAGAGCAGGATACTGCCGCCGACCATTTGCACCAATGTCTTTATTTTTCCCCATCGGTTAGCCGGGATAACAGCCCCCATTTGCTGAGAGACGATAGCCCTGAGCCCAGTGATGGTAACCTCTCTGCCGACGATAATAATGGCCATCCACGCAGCCACGACTTGGTACTTTACCAAGACAATAAATGCACTCATGGTGAGCAGTTTATCGGCCAAGGGATCGAGAAAAGTCCCCAGTACACTGACCTCGCTGCGGCTGCGAGCAAAGTACCCGTCCAAAGGGTCTGTGGCGCAGGCAAGGACGAAGATGGAGGCAGCGACAAACCTGGTCCAGATGGCATCGGGAATCGTGAATACGATGAAAACGGGAACGAGGATAATCCGCGCCAGAGTCACTTTGTTGGCCAGGGTCATATTGATTTTTTCGGACACATTTTCGGTTTTCATCTCTTCATCCTTGTAACAGACCGTGCGTGAGGCCACCTTTTGTGATCATGTCAGCGGCTAGTTCAACAACCAAGGATGATGCCGCCTACGGAAACGACCACCGAAGGGTACGGTGCCACTCCCTATGTCTCCTCAGGTTTTTGCTCGAAAAATCTCACTGCCTTGCCCAAGCGCTCTACCACCCGACGCTGTCCCACGATGATTAGGACATCAAAGAGCCCAGGGCCTTTCGATTGACCTGTAACGACTGTTCGAATGGCGTTGATCAATATCCCCGCTTTGATCTGGAGTTCGTCAGCCATCTCACGGATCACCTTTTCCGTCTCCTCGACCATGAAAGTTTCAATGGCCTGCAGGCGGTCCGCCAGCATGGGAAACCAGACTCTCAGTCCTTCGTGCTTCAGGACGTTCTTTTTCAATGCCTTCGGTTCGATGGGATAGTCATCGGAAAAATAGGCCCGACCCAGGGTCGGAAAATCGGTGGTGACATGATACCTGGTTCGAATGAGGTCGATTGTCCGAAGAAACCAATCACGCTTTGTCCCCTCAAACTCAGGATCCCATATCCCGGCTTTTTCCAATTGCTCCCTGACAAATGGCTCAATCTTTTCAACGGGGAGCGTTCTGAGGTAGTGGGTATTGATACTTATGGCTTTTGGGTCGGTAAAGAATTTTGGATCGTTTTTTTTCACATCAAAGATGGCATTAGCCCGACTGATGCCTTCCAAGGAAAATGCATCGATCAGTTCATCCTTGGAAAAGATTTCTCTTGAATCGGGGGTGGACCAGCCCAGAAGGGTCAGATAGTTTACAAATGCCCATGGTAGGAAGCCGCGCTCCTTGTAAAAGTGGACTGCAACCAGTTCCCCGTGTGTGCGTTTGGAGATCTTCGCTTTTTTGGGGTCCAAGGTAAGGGACATATGGGCAAACTTTGGTACCGGTGCACCAAGGGCCTTGTAGATCAAGATTTGTTTAGGCGTATTCGCCAAGCCGTCTTGTCCCCGAATGACGTGCGTCACCCGGTCACGGATGTCATCAACGGCATTGGAAAGAATG
>JASFPF010000128.1:0-5212 GCA_050116135.1 Deltaproteobacteria bacterium
CTTGAGCTCTTTATATTTGGTGGCAACTGCCGCCAATTCTGTAGCTCACACAAAAGTAAAGTCACCAGGGTAAAAGCAAACGCAGACCCACTTGCCGAGATAATCCGAAAGCTTAATCTGGCCGAATTTTCCTTTCTGATAAGCTGGTGCTTCAAAATCGGGAGCCTTGGCTCCGATTTTAGCTGTAGTCATAATCTTCTTAGCCTCCTCTGCTTGTTGCATTGGTGTTTGTTGCTTCTTGGCTTCGTTCACCGTCGCTCCGGTTGGCTTGCCACAACCGACCTTAAGTTTCTTCATCAGTTTACCTCCCTTATCAACTTTTTTTCTTGTCAAAATGTGATGATTTCAAAACCCTCGTCTCGGTATCTGCCCATGCTGGGATGTCCGGACATTTCATCCAAGAGCCTCAACCCCTGGGCCTTTGCGGCTTCCAGGGTGCCCATCTTGTTGGAGCAAGCCTTGCAGGCACCGTCAATAAGGTCTAAACCCTTGGCCTTCTCATACAGGCGGTACATTGGGTGATCATCCTTGGCCAGTTCAGGGATCAGCTTGGTGGCAGAACCCTCAATAACAATTTTAACATCATACCCTTTATCGTTCATGTCGATGGCATTCAACAGTACATGGATAAAGCACAGAGCATCGCCATTAAAAACAAACAGAGCAACTTTTTTCATCAATACACCTCCTCTCTCCTAGGACGCTTCCCAGGCTATGCAGTCAGCCGGGCAGTTCTTAATGGCCTCCTCCACCTCTTCCTCCGGATATTCCTCCAAGTCAACGACCTCTATATAGCCCGCATCATTGCGTCTAAATACGCTGGGGCATAGATCCAGACAGGCCTCGCAGTCCACGCAGTCCCCAAGATCTATGACCGGCACCTTCATCGCCCTCCTCCCTGCGGAAGGCCCTGGGCGATCTTCTTCCCAAGCTGATCACAGGCCTCGATGCCCTGCTCGTCTGGGACATATCGTAGCTTTACCCCTGGATCGATCATCTTAAACTTCATCGCCTCCAGTTCCTTGTTGATCAATTTGACTGCTTCACCGCTCCAGCCGTAAGAGCCAAAGGCGGCACCGATCTTGTTCTTGGGCTTAAGCCCCTTCATATAGGTCAGAAAATCACTGATCGTAGGAAAGAGGCCATTATTCAATGTGGGAGAGCCAACGACAACGGCCCCGGCATCCAAAACCTCGGTCATAATGTCGCTTCGGTGACAGCTCCTCAAGTGCATGGGCCTGGCGTCCACACCTTCCCGGCCAAGGGCGTCAACAATGGCTTCTGCCATGGTCTCAGTACTGTGCCACATGGTGTCGTACACCACGACGGCTTTTCTCTTGGGTGTCTGGGTGGCCCATTTCACATAGGCATTGATGATCTTTGAAGGGTCCTTGCGCCAGATAATACCGTGGTCAGGACAGATCATCTCAAGCTCCAAACCTATCTCTTTGACCTTGTCCACGAGCTTGAGTATCAGAGGCGCATAAAGAAGCAGGATGTTGGCGAAGTATTTCTTGGCGTGGGGCATGATGGCATCACCGATCTGGTCATCAAACCTTTCAAGGCCGGCATAATGCTGTCCAAAGGCATCGCTTGAAAAGAGGATCTTGTCCTCTTGGACATAGGTAAACATGCTGTCCGGCCAATGGAGCATCCTGGTTTCCATGAAAGAAAGGGTCCTCTTTCCCAGGCTCAATTCTCCGCCATTTTCTACAGCCTGGTAGTTCCATTTCTGGGGAAAATGTCGCTGAAGGTTTTGATAACCCATTTTCGAACAGTAGAGCGGTTTGTCCTCTCCTATCCGATGCATCACCCTGGCCAGGCTACCAGAGTGATCCATTTCCGTGTGGTTGCTGATCATGTAATCGATCTTCCTAGGCTCAATGATATGACTGATCTTTGTGATGAGATCATCGGCAAATTCCTTCTTCACCGAGTCGATGAGGGCCACCTTTTCATCCATGACGAGGAAAGCATTGTAGGTCGTCCCCTGATAGATTGAATAGCCGTGAAAATCTCTGCTATTCCAGTCAATGGCTCCTACCCAAAAAATACCTTTTGCAATTTCTACGGGCTTCATTTTTTTCTCCCTATCCCTGATGGTATCACTTTAGACTTACGAAAAAATCGGCTCTAACGTCTTCAAGAAGCCAAATTATGACAGACTCGTAAAAAGTGTTTTCGAATGACATTGAGCATTTTGGGAAAAAAGCGCTTGAGATGTTCAGCGTTAAAAAATGCCAACTGTTTGAGGGTCTTAGCCCGAGTTTTGGCATTTTAGCTGAACATCTTAGGGGCACCCAAAATGCTCACGGAGTGAGGAGAATCGACTTTTTACGAATTCATCAAACTGTTACCTTTGATTAATAATATAATCGTACGCTGCCAGGGCCGCCTTGGCCCCCTCACCGGCCGCCACAATAACCTGTTTGTAGGGGACATCCGTGACATCCCCACAGGCAAAAACACCGGCCACACCTGTGTGACAGCGACTATCTACGACAATCTCTCCGATACGATTGGTCTCCAAGGTGTCGACAACCAACTCAGAGTTGGGCAGCAAACCGATCTCGACAAAAACACCCTGCACGTCAAGGGTCCTGGCCTCCCCCGTTTTTAGAGATTCCATCTCTAGGCCTGTGACGGCTGAATCGCCGACGATGCGAAGAATCTTGTATTCGGTGAACACCTCGACCTTGTCCGCACCCAGGACCTGATCCTGGAGGATCGGGTCGCCGGTGAGAGGCGTCAGGGAGACGACATAGACCTTCCGTGCCACTTTAATGAGATCGATGGCTGCCCCAAGGGCGGAATTGCCACCCCCTGCCACGGCCACATCAAGTTCTGCGAATAAGGGGGCATCGCACGTGGAACAGTAGGCCACGCCCATGCCAACAAACTCCTTTTCTCCGGGCACGTTGAGACGCCGGGGATGCTTTCCCGTAGCGATCAGGACTGTTCTGGCCAGATAGGCCTTGTCGTCGCTCGTGATCACTTTCTTGGTCTTGCCGGTCAGCTCGAGGGCCTTCACCTTGACCCCGACAAGCTTTTCAACGCCATATTTTTCCACATGTTCCTCAAACTTGGCAATCAGATCAGCTGTCTCTATCTGGCTAAAACCAAGGTAGTTGTCCACATCATACGTCCAAGCCACCTGTCCGCCCATGTCTTCACTGACAACGAGGGTCTTGAGAACTTTGCGGGCGGCATAAATGGCGGCACTCAACCCCGCTGGCCCTGCGCCGACGATGATCACATCGTAGACGGAAGAAACCGGCCCTCTAGCGGCCTCCCCCAGCTTCTCATTCAACTCACCCGTGGCCTCCAGATGCACCAGAGCCGAATATCCGCCCACCGATTCGTCGCCGATCAGGATCTGGGGAAGGGAACCGCTGCCGGTTTTAACCTTCATCCTTTCCCACACGGCGGATCCTGGCTGGACTTCAACCTCTTCAAAGCTGATCCCCTTTTCTGCCAGGAACGATTTGGCTTTGGCACAAAAAGGGCATCCATCTGTCACGTAGATGGTTACGGCGCCCATGGTTCCCCCTGTCCTGCTCTTAGATCTCTGTAGTGTGACTCAGGCACCGCAATGCCATGTCAAGACGATCACGGTCCAGGCCTACCATGACCTCGTTACACACGGAAATGACAGGCACCCTGAGGGCCCCTCCCGAAATTTTTTTCATTTCCGCCAAGGCTTCCTTGTCCTTGGTCACATCATAATCCGTAAACGGCACCCCTTTTTGGGAAAGGAACTCTTTCGCCATCTTGCAATGGGGTCACGTCGGGCTCGAATAGATTTTTACTTCCTCGCTCATGAGGTCGGTCCTCCTTGGGTTTGCTTATCGTGTCTTTTTATGGACTAAGATTCCTTTTCGAACTGGTCCTTGGCTGCTCCGCACACAGGACAGCTCCAATCATCAGGCAGGTCCTCAAACTTGGTCCCCGGCTCGATACCATCATCTGGATCTCCCTCTGCCGGATCATACACATAGCCACAAACTGAGCATACATATCGGTCCATAACCCAAATCCCCTTTCTGTTTTCAATTCTTCGTCATTGCTAGATATTCTTATCTTCGTCCACCTCGTGTAGTTTCCCCTTGTGTTTGGTTCCACATAAGGGACAGAGGATATCGATCTCTTTTTCGTCGCCTATGAACTTCTCACGCATGATTTCCGGGCTAATATTGTCAATGGTTCCACAGCCGGCGCATGCCGGGCATTCTGCCCTAACTATAAATCTTTTCTTTGGCATTTGAATCCTCCTATATGACTTGCACTGTTAGGCCGCTCCTTGTGCTTTGCACATTGAAACGCATCGCACGCATTCCTCTCTGCTTATAGCCTGAGGGGCTTCGGCAGTCTGATCCGTTCTCTCCTCTCACCTCCTTTCCCATAAAAAGTGACTCAGAATCGAGGGCCCCATATCGGCAGTCCTTCCCAAGAAGATCCTCCCTAGAATCACCAGTCATCCTTTGCTAGTTTTTTCACCCTTCCTTCAATATCGTCTCTGACCTGGCGCATGAAGGCAATGGATTGTCCAGAAGGATCTGGCAGGTCCCACGCCTGGCTTGGTACCCCAGGAAAGAAGGGACACACCTCTCCACAGCCCATGGTGATGATCAAGTCCGGTGTGCCCACGCGACGGCCAGCCTCCTCAAGTGATTTTGGGTTACGAAAGGCCATATCTATCCCTTTTTCCGCCATGACCTCTTCCATGAGGGGATGAACCTCTTCTGCCGGTGAACGGCCGGCGCTTTCGGCTTCAATCCTGTCTCCTGCAAGGTGTTGGGCGAAGGCACTGGCCATCTGGCTCCGGCAGGCATTGTCTGTACAGGCAAAAAGGACCTTTTTTCTGTTGAGCAAGGGGGTCACAAGGCACCCTGCTTGTTCCTTTGCATCATTGAAAGCCGTGGGGTGCCCTGCCACGTCCCCCTGGGCTTCGATTTGTCTGTAAGTGAGGCTACCCTCAAAATTCGCCCCAACCGCATCAAAAAAGTACTTGGCCGTCAGCTTGACCCCGTCAAAGAGGTTTTTTCCCCTGGTGGCCCCCAAGGACAGCAGAAATCCGTGCCGCCACTTTCTGCCGGGATCGGCGAGCTTGTGAACATACCTCCTGGCCCAAAGGGCTTGAGTCCGATCGATCAGGGCCTTCATCTGTGCGGTAGGACCATAAAAAAATACCGGGGTGGCCATGACAATGATA
>JASFPF010000129.1:0-5211 GCA_050116135.1 Deltaproteobacteria bacterium
TGTAGGAGTTGACCCACTGGTTGGTGACAGCGGCCATTTCCCGGGCATGTCGCAAGATGCCTGCAATGTAGGATTTGCCAGCAGCCGACAGGTGGTAACGATCATTGGCATCGAAAAATGCGTTCCTGTCTCCTTCAAACAGGGACTGGTGCGTGTGCATGCCGCTTCCATTTTCGCCAAAAACCGGCTTGGGCATAAAGGTCGCATAATAGCCGTGCTGCCTGGCAATCTCCTTGACCACAATCCTGAGGGTCATGGTCTTGTCGGCCATCTTCAGGCCCTCGTCATAACGCATGTCAATCTCATGCTGGCTCGGGGCAACCTCATGGTGGCTGTATTCTATCTGAACCCCCATATCCTGGAGAGCAAAAATGGTCTCCCTTCTCAGATCACCCCCCATGTCCAAAGGCCGGGTGTCAAAATAGCCGCCCTTGTCAATGAACTTGGGGGTTTCGTTGTCTTCAAAGTAGAAAAATTCGAGCTCCGGCCCTGCGTAAAAGGTGAATCCTTTGTCTGCCGCTTTCTTTAAAATGCGTTTTAGCACATACCTAGGATCGCCCTCATAATGGGTGCCATCCGGCTGCAAGATGTCGCAAAACATCCTGGCCACCGGCTTATCGCTGGGTCTCCACGGTAAGAACTGAAAGGTCGTGGGGTCTGGCTTGGCGATCATGTCACTTTCTTCGATGCGGGCAAACCCTTGGATGGAAGAACCATCGAAACCCATCCCTTCGGTCAAGCCTTCCTCCAACTCCGAGGGCGTCACCGCAAAGCTCTTCAAGATTCCCAAGACATCCGTGAACCAAAACTGGATGAAGCTCACATCCGTGTCCTTAACCATGTCCAATACGTCCTGTTCCGTCTGGCAAATCATCTTTGTATCCTCCCTTCGATTCTGTCCTAATCTGACAAACAATGTTTCAATGGTCTTCGTGCAAGCGCCGGGCCACAATCAAGTTTGTAATAATGTTAACTAGTTATAATTGACCGCCAGCTCCAGCACGAACAATAAAAGACATTTTTGTCGGGCATTCCCGCTGGAAACAACGTTTTCGTGCCCCAGGCGAGGGAATATTGTATAATACCTGTGATACGCAACATCATAGGCCCAAACCCCGTCACCACATATCACAATATCAGTCTGAGGTAACTGTCAAACATGAGTTGAAACTGTTTACCCATAAGGGCTTCGTATCTTGCAGCATCCTTGACGATGGCTTCCGTGTCCACCCTAGGGGGTTGGCGCAACCAGACCTGATCTGCCTCTACCCACCTTTCTATGTCGCTAACCGTCGCAGCGTGGTTGTCAAACTGGAGCCCCATCACATGTGGCCGGCCCTTTAGGCAACAGGCCTCTACCTCACATTCTGACGAGGTGACAAGAACGTCCAACGCCTTTGGCAAGGGAGACAGCACCGCCTGAGCGTGCCATTTGAAAAGGGGAAAGGACTTGGGCATCCCCTCAAACACCGGATGTCGCCGACCGTCTTTGGTTACATGCCCTTCAATAAACCCCACACTACGACAAGAGTTAGGACCCACCTTGGCCCCAAGGGCTTCAGCCAAGAGCTGGTGTCCCAGGCAAAAACCGATGAAGGGTTTGTCCTCTTTGATGACCTCACGGATGGCGGCCTTTTCGGCCTTGAGAAAGGGGTATTCCTCTTCTTGATCGACATTCGGGCTGCCACCCAACATCATGAGTCCGTCATAGGAGGTGATGCTCGGAATCGTCGCACGCCAGACCTCTATGACGTCAAGTCGAAGCCTCCACTTCCTTGCCGACCGAATCAGATGCTGGCCTGGCCCCTCCCACGGCATATGCTGAAACACCAAGAATCGTTTGGCCACAGGAGATCCCTCCCCTCTGTTGCGATGTGCGATGCGGTCCTCCAACTCGGACCCTATGTCCAGTGTCTCATCACTCGTGGAGGACCGTACCGCACGATCCGCAAAACCAGAACACTCCAAGTTGGCTAGAATGCAAAGCTTACGGTAATGCCTCCGTAGATATAACTGTCATCATCGCCCTTCTGACTGAAAGCCTCCATTTGGTCAGAGGCATCCCCGGTGAGCGCAAAGGTATAGGCGATGCTAGGGGTCACAGTGACATATTCTGACACCGATATGGGCAGACTCACCGCGATGGTCCCGTCATGGAAGTCGCTGAACTCGTCGCCAGTTGCCTCACCATCGTCGATCTCAGGGTACGCGTCCTCGTCGTCGCTTGCTAGATAGCTGGCCGAACCCGAGAGTTCCAAGGCAACGGCCTCTGTCATCTCAAAGGCGTGTGAGACACCAAATAGGATATACCAGTGAGGGTAATGGTCGAATTCCTTGTACACCGTCAATGTAGGTGCCAGAAGGGTGTCAAGGCCGAGGCTTACAAAGAGCTCCTGAGAATCGTCCACGCCGTCCAAGGCGTAATAGATGTAACCCAATTCTACACCCACGGGTCCGCACTGCCTCCCGTAAGCAAGTGTCCAGTCTGTCTCATTCCAATTGGAGGGTTCATCTTCTTCGTCTGAAGATGTATACGGATCTGTATCCAGGTTGCCCCACAGGTTTGCCGAAAACCCCCCGTAGCTAACGGTCATAGACGGCTGGATCACAATGCTGTCCCGGCTAAGTTCAAACCCCCGCCAGATGTAGGCGCTGAGCGCTGACACCGAGAAGTCGGCTGTCGGCTTTTCTTCTTCACTACCGTAAGCTGGCATGAGCCCGTAAGTCGCAATGGCGAATGTGAGTACAAGAAATACGGCAATGTCCTTCTTCAAATTCCTTTTCATGAGACTAGTCTCCTTTCGATTCAAAATCGTTTTTTTTAGTTTAATGGGCCGGTTGGTTTGCCGGCAGGACGGCTTCCGGAAGACCCTCTTCGTCCTTACGTGGATATCCTTTTGACACTGCCGGCGCCCATATAGGGCTTGCCACCTGAAAATCCGGATAGGCGCTGGCACGGTGCTCTCCGTAGTCAAGCCCCTCGATCTCCTCCTCTGGGCTCACCCGAAGGCCGACGGTCTTTTCTATGAGTTTGAACATGATGAGCCCCGCTCCAAAGGCCCAGACAAAGCAGGAACCGATACCCAACAGCTGCACACCGATGATCTTGGCAGAGGTCCCGCCCATGTTGAATATACCGGCTGCCAAAGTGCCCCAGGCACCGTTGACGCCGTGGACGGAAATAGCCCCCACCGGGTCGTCAATCTTGATACGATCGAAAAACAGCACGGAAAAGACGACGATGACACCAGCGACGGCCCCGATGATGACGGCGCTCAGCGGCGTCACCGTAGCGCATGGGCTAGTGATGGCCACCAAACCTGCCAGGGCCCCGTTCAGGCTCATGCCTGCATCCGGTTTGCCCAACCGAAGCCAGGCCGTCGCCATGGCCAGAATAGCCCCTGCTGCTGCTGCAAGATTCGTATTGACAAAGATCATGGCGATGTCTTTGTTAGCTGCGGTGGTAGAACCGGGATTGAACCCGAACCATCCTAGCCACAGGATAAAGACCCCTAAAGCGGCCAAAGGAAGGTTATGCCCCGGAATGGCTTTGAGTTTGCCATCCTTGGTGTATTTGCCAAGGCGTGGACCGAGGACGATAGCCCCTGCCAGGGCCACCCACCCCCCTACAGAATGAACCACTGTGGAGCCTGCAAAATCAATAAACCCTAAGCCTTCCAGCCAGCCGCCGCCGTTATAAAGGCCGCCCCAGGCCCAGCTCCCAAAGATGGGGTAGATAAAGGCGGTCAGTATGGCGCTGTATGCCAGATAACCGGTAAACTTGGTCCGTTCGGCCATAGCACCAGAGACGATGGTCGCTGCCGTTGCGGCGAAAACCGCCTGAAACATCCAAAAGGCTAGGACCCACGGATCCTTGCCCGGCCCGAAATCGCTCAAGAAGAAACCCGAGGTCCCGAACCAGCCTGTGCTCGTGGCCCCGAACATGAGACCGAATCCAAGGGCCCAAAAGGCGATGGAACCCATGGAAAAGTCCATGAGGTTCTTCATCAAGATGTTGACTGCATTCTTGGCCCTCGTAAAGCCTGCCTCCACCATGGCAAAACCGGCCTGCATGAAGAAAACCAGGGCGGCGGCAATGAGGGTCCAGAGATAGTCTGCATGGGCTTGTACCGTCTTGATGGCCTCTGCATTCCCACTGACCGTGGGCGTCTCCTCTGCACCCAATGCCACCATGGGGGCGACAATAAGCATGCAGGCTGCCAAGAAAGTCAGTTTTTTCTTTAACCGATTCATTTTCTTTCCTCCTTTTGTTCTCACTCCTTTTTTTTCAGTATGGTTGTCTTCGTCTCATGGTCGGTCCGGCATCTCTTGTCAGATGGCATGATTGCCCTGCTCTCCAGTGCGGATGCGGTAAGCCTCCTCCACCGGGAGAACAAAGACCTTGCCGTCGCCGATCTTGCCGGTCTTGGCTTCTGCCATGATCACCGCCACGACTTTGTCCAACAGGGCGTCGTCCACCACGATTTCCACCTTGACCTTGGGCACAAAATCGACGGTGTATTCCGCACCGCGGTAAATCTCCGAATGCCCTCGCTGTCGTCCAAACCCCTTGGCCTCGCTCACCGTCATCCCCTGAATGCCCAGTGCCGATAGACCTTCTTTGAGTTGTTCGAGTTTGAAGGGCTTGATGATAGCCTCTACTCTTTTCATGGCTTCCCTCCTTTCGTGCGTTTGATGAGTCTTGCCGAGAACAATATCAACTCTCGTGCCAACGTGCGGATACACCGAAAAAATTGTTCTAACTATTTGTTATTAATAATAATAGTTGATAAAATGAGCCAGCCTGTTCCTTCAAATAAATGTCGAAATAGCTACAATTCTGTATTGGCAATAATTACTTACTTCAATACTGTAGTTTTTTGTACTAGTTCTATAAACCCCAACAAGTCTGCGCTAAAAGGCAAGGCAACGGGCCTCAAATTGCGTAGGGAGTATTCAGCAGGGCGAGGATGCAGCGCAATGCAAACCCGCGCAGCGGGATTGGCGGGGGCGTAAAGATAGGAAATGCTGGTAAGTCGTAAGCGTCAGGGGGGCGGCTGCTTGAATACTCTCACGTCATCCAGATGGCGAAGAGTTGGTTCGCTGGCTAGCCCGTTCAGCCGGTTTCACTGTCAGCTTTGAGTCTTGAGCTTTCAGCTTTGTTATTTGCCCCGTCGCCCAACATGTGCCTAATCGCCTCTTTGACGGCTG
>JASFPF010000130.1:0-5205 GCA_050116135.1 Deltaproteobacteria bacterium
GAGCCAGAAAAGAAGCGGTGCATGCTTGAAGTAACTTGCTGGCCTCTGCAAAATGGCTGGTGAATTCTGGCGCCTGGCCCCTGAGTCGTTACCATGTTTGGGCCTTGACCGGGGGATGGGTTTTGCCTATGTTCTGGCAAATAGGCGCTCGTATGAAAAGAACAATCATCATTGGCGTTTTTGCCCTTTTCCTTTTGGCCGGAGGTGTAGGCCTTTTCCTGTATCGCTATGCAAGCACGCCTTCCGGGGCTGCAGATATCTCAGCCATCGTGTGGGTTAAGCCTGGTCAAAGCTTTTCGGAAACCGTGAGCCAACTCCAAGCGGCTGGACTGGTGCGACACCCGGAAAAATTCCGATGGCTTGCCTATCTCAAGGGAGATGAAAGGCGAATTCGTGCTGGCGAATACGTGCTTCAGGGCTCCATGTCGCCGTTGGCCATCCTGGAGACCTTGGTACGTGGCAAAGGTCTCCTTCATAAAGTGGTTATCCCTGAGGGCGCCACCATGTTCAAGATCGGCCAAATCCTTGAGGAGGCTGGGCTCGTGGTACAGGAGGCCTTCTTAAAGGCCGCTTCTGATCCCGGCCTCACAAAGGCCCTGGGCGTGGAAGATGAGACGTTTGAAGGGTATCTTTTCCCAGAGACGTATCATTTCGCCAAGGGGGTAAGCGCCCGGGACATCATCGAAAAGATGGTTGCCCAGTTCCGTTCGGTCTTCACCCCAGCGTGGGCCGAACGGGCTCATACTATGGGCCGGACAGTGCACGAGGTGGTCACGTTGGCCTCCATTGTGGAAAAGGAGACAGCCAAACCCGAAGAACGACCGGTCATTGCCGCTGTCTTTTTAAACCGCTTGAAGCGAGGCATGCGACTTGAGAGCGACCCCACCGTCATCTACGGTATCCAGGATTTTGACGGAAACCTGACCCGAAAGGATCTCGCAATTTTCACGCCTTATAACACTTACCAGATCACCGGCCTTCCCCCAGGCCCCATCGCCAATCCCGGCAGGGCGTCCATTGAGGCCGTCCTTTATCCGTCCCAAGACCCCTACCTTTACTTTGTATCCAAAAACGACGGCTCCCACCACTTTTCCCTGACCCTATCCGAGCACATGAGGATGGTGAGAAGGTACCAAATACACCGGTAGCCTGCAGCTCACCCTTTTGCATTCCCTTGGTTTCAAGTGGTTTTTAGTGTGCCTTGACTGGCCGCCTAGCGGGGGCGGGGTACTCTATATGGTGTAACCGGCATTTTGGTCGTACTATATGGTGAGGATGGTTCATACTTTGAAAAAAAACCACCCCAGTGCATCTTACGTCTTGTGTTTTAATGGTTACGGATTATTCAAAAAATTATAGATTCTCTTTGCTTTTTTTGCTTGACATTTAAAAAATCAGCGTATAGGTGGAGCAAAGTGGTTTAAAGTGGATGTAAACAGAGGTAGGGCTAAACATGTTTCGGGGCAGCTCCTTTCACCATTTGGATCCCAAAGGTCGACTGATCATACCGGCCCGATTTCGAGATGTGTTGAAGCAAAGCAGTGTAGACGGGCTCATGGTCTCCAAGATGGATGGTGCCTTGTTTTGTTACACCTTTGAAGAGTGGCACAAAATTGAACAGCGGATACTGAACTCAGCTAGAAGAAGTGACAACATGCGTCGCTTCCGGAGGATTTTCATAGGAGGGGCCCACGAGTGTCTTCTTGACAAGCAGGGACGTATTCTAATTCCACCAAGCCTTCGGGAGTACTCTGGGCTGAGCAAAGAAGTTGTCTTGGTGGGCGTGTTGGGTCACTTTGAGATATGGGCACGAGAAAACTGGCTCCAGGAGGGTGACAAGTTCCAGAGTGATTTGCAAAACGAGGATATGAGAAACGAGGTCGCTGAACTGGGGCTCTAAAGTGGACAGAGCCATGCGATATCGCCATATCCCGGTCATGGTCAAGGAAGTCATTCACTACCTCGACTGCTCGTCAGGCAAGGCGTACGTCGATGGAACCTTGGGGGGGGGTGGCCATGCCCAAGCAATTTTGCGAGCCATTGCTCCAGATGGCTTTCTCATCGGCATCGACCGAGATCCCGATGCGGTTGCCTGTGCCCGTGAATCCCTCCGCGAGTTCAGACCCAACCTTCAAATCTTTCACGACAACTTTATTCATCTCCCACAAATTCTTTCGCGATCATCTACAAAGAGCGTTGACGGGATACTCATCGATTTGGGGCTTTCCCTCCATCAACTGGAAAGAAGCGGTCGTGGTTTTAGCTTTATGCGTGACGAGCCATTGGACATGCGCATGAACCCGCAGGAAGGACAGACGGCTGAAGAAATCGTCAATGAGTTGTCAGAAAAGGAACTTTCAGATCTCATGACCTGTTATGGAGAAGAGCGCTGGGCTAGGCGTATCGCCAAAAGGATCGTCCAGGCCCGCCGCCGGGAAAGGCTTCGTTCAACCTTACAGCTTGCTGACGTTGTGAAGTCCGCCATCCCTGCCAGATATCGTCCGCGACGAATCAACCCGGCGACCCGCACCTTTCAAGCATTGAGGATTGCGGTGAACGAGGAACTGGATGGCCTGAAAATATTTTTGGAGCATGCGGTTGATTGCCTAAAGCCAAAAGGACGGCTTTGTATCCTCTCATTCCACTCCCTAGAGGACCGGATTGTAAAAGGGCACTTTAAGGCCCTCGCCCGTGGCTGTGAATGTCCTGCTGATATCCCCGTGTGTGTGTGCGGAAAGAGGCCCCGGGTACGTATTCTCACCAAACGGCCAGTGAAGCCGGAGGCTGCTGAGGTAACGGCCAATCCTATGGCTCGCAGTGCCAGGCTTCGGGCCGCGGAAAGGCTTGGAGGAGACTCGCCATGAGAAAGGGAAAGACCAACAAAAGGCCCCGTTCTGCCATGACCCTATGGGTCGTGCTGATTGTGGTCTTTATGGCAGAGCTTTTGGTGTACAGCTGGTGTCGCGTGCAATATGTGCACACGGGATATGAAATTACCGAAGCCAGGCAAGAGGGCCAAGTTCTCATAGCACTGCAGGACAAGCTTAAGGTGGAGGAGGCCCATTTGAGGTCCCCTGAACGGATCAGGGGCATAGCGGAAAAACGGGGCCTGAGGATTCCTGATCCAAGACGTGTGTTCGTGATGCCATGAGCGTTCGCGGCGCAAACAAGGGAAAAGGCACCAAGTGGATTCGCTTCCGAATCGTTTGCGTTGGTACGACCTTGGCCTTTTGTTTTGGGCTCATCCTATGCCGTGCTGTTCAGTTACAGGTTCTAAGCGGGAGCGAACTTTGTGACAAGGCCGAAAAACAGGTTAAACAGGCATTGCAGACAAGCCCTAGGCGGGGGGCCATCTATGACCGAAATCATAAGGAGCTGGCCGTCAGTAGCAAGGTATCATCCATCTGCGCCTACCCAAAAGGCATTTCTTCCCCACGGCAGACTGCCTCGGCACTGGCGCGCTCCTTGAACCTGAAGCAAGGGCCTATCTTTGAGAAACTTTCTTCCGGCAAGAGTTTTGTGTGGATCAAGCGTCACGCAAATCCCAAAGAGGCATCAGCAGTCAAAGCACTGAATTTGACAGGGGTCGACTTTGTTGAAGAGAGCCGCCGATTTTACCCCATGAAGACTCTGGCCGCACAGGTTGTCGGTTTTTGCGGTACTGACGGTAGAGGCTTGGAAGGGATTGAATACTATTACAACCCTGTCCTAAATGGCCGCCAAAGCAAATGGACGGTCTTCAAGGACGCTTTGGGCCGCTCCTTTAAATCGGAGGCCGACTCACAGGGGCGCAAAGATGGACACGACCTGCTTCTGACCATTGACACGAACATCCAGTATGTTGCCGAAAAAGCCCTGGCTGAGAGTGTGGAGAAATTTGAAGCCAAGTCAGGCATCGCCGTCGTGATGGTCCCTGGCACCGGGGCTATTCTGGCCATGGCCCATGTGCCCCAGTTCAACCCGAATTCCTTTGGACAGTACAAACGCTGGTTCTGGAGAAATCGGGCAATCACGGATTGTTTTGAACCCGGCTCCACTTTCAAGATATTCTTAGCCGCTTCAGCACTGGAGTCTGGGCTTTGTACGCCTGATTCCGAATTTTACTGTGAGGAGGGGCGGTATGAGGTGGGGAACAACGTCGTCCACGACGTCCATGCCTATGGCCCCCTATCGCTTCGGGATATCTTGAAATACTCCAGCAATATTGGGGCCGCCAAGATCGGAGAAAAAATCGGATCCGCCTATTTTTACCGCAAACTTGAGGGATTCGGTTTTGGAGCCAAAACCGGCATAGACTGCCCAGGCGAGAGCCCAGGGGTTGTCCAACCTCTCGAAGGCTTATCGGACATGGATGCCTTGGCGACCTGCTTCGGACAGGGCCTTTCTGCGTCGGCCTTGCAGCTCACAGCTGCAGTATCCGCCGTGGCCAATGACGGGATCCTGATGAAACCGTATCTGGTTCAGGGGGTGATGGACAGGCAAGGATATCTCGTAGAGCGTTTTACCCCTAAGAAAGGACGACGGGTGATTTCATCCAAAGTCGCACGGTGTGTGACCCGTATGCTCGAAAGGGTTGTAGCCAAGGGCGGCACTGGCGTGAATGCAGCCGTAAGAGGTTATCGGGTCGCTGGAAAGACGGGTACGGCACAAAAGGTTGACCCTAAGGAGATGGGGTATGCGAGGGGTAAATACATCGCCGCCTTTGCGGGATTTGTGCCGGCTCGAGATCCTAAGATTACCATCCTGGTCGTCGTAGACGAGCCCAAGAAGCAGCATTACGGTGGTGTCGTGGCGGCGCCGGTGTTCAGGCGGATTGCCCAAGAATCCCTTCAGCATCTAAAAATCCCTCCTGAATTGGTGATCCCTAATGAGGCCGTGGGGTCCATCAGGGCATCGAGGGAGGGTTCGCCCATGGGGTGAGACTGAGGTCACTCCTGAACGCTTTGGTCGTAAAAGAGGTTTTCGGCTTGCAGGATCAGCTGATCGATTCCATCCATTATGACTCCCGGCGCGTGAAGCCGGGCGGGCTCTTTGTAGCCATCCAGGGCCTTCAGGCTGATGGACACGCCTATATTGACGATGCCGTCCAGAGGGGGGCCTTGGCTGTTGTCACGGAAAAAGGTTGGTCCGGTCCATCATCGGTCAGCGTGGTCAAGGTTGATAATGCCCGACGGGCCCTGGCGGCTCTTTCCGCAGCATTTTACC
>JASFPF010000131.1:0-5204 GCA_050116135.1 Deltaproteobacteria bacterium
CCTTGTCTTTCCGGGTGACGGCAATCCGCTTCAGGTCATTTTTCAGCATGACCTCGATGGCCTCTGTGATCCTGTCTTCAGGACCAACAGACGGTTTGGATGGGATCTCTTCATCGATCGGTATGATGATCCCCTCAACGGAAAGCTTTTTCATGGATGGCCTTTCAGTGAAAAGGCGTTGTTTCGGCCTGGATGTCAAAAGGGCATCCGCAAGAGACATACCAAAGGCTGTTTCAGCAGGCTAGATATTTATAAACAATTGAAATAATACAACAAAAAATCTATATGGCTGGGAGTCTCTTTAAGGGGAGAAGCGATTTGTCAACGAAAAGGTTACAGTGACGGGAGGAACAAAGCTCCAAAGACGAATAAACAATTTGAAATTACAGGAAATAGATCAGTGTAACTTGGATATGACGCCCTGGAGGGGTCCATGGCAAGGGGCGGGGCCGCACGTTTCTAAGACTGCTTAAAACCCTCGACATCGAGACCTTCTTGTTTGATAATCCTATGGAGGTATTGCCGCTGCAAGCCAGCCTGCTCAGCCGCCCTGGAAATGTTGCCCCCGCTTTGCTGAAGGATGGCGTGAATGTATTGTCGATGAAAGGCCCTGATCACGGTCTCTTTGGCCTCCTTAAAGGGAAGGCTGAATATGGCCTCATTGAAATAAGGCAGCGACCTCGTGTGCTCTGCGTCCGTCATGAAATCTGCTAGCCTTATTTGCTCAGACTGGCACAAGACGGCTCCGCGCTCGATGACGTTTTCTAACTCCCTGACATTGCCAGGCCATTGTCGTGACATGAGCACGGACATGGCCTCGGGCTCAATACCCCGTATTTGTTTGTTGTTGAGTTTGCTGTATTGTTCAACAAAATGATGAACCAAGAGGGGGATGTCGTCCCGTCGCTCACGAAGTGCAGGGAGGCGAAAAGAAATGACATTGAGGCGATAAAAGAGATCTTCTCGAAATCGCTTCTTGACGACGAGCTCCCTCAGGTCATGGTTGGTGGCAGCCACAAACCGAACATCAGCACGCTTGGACTTCAACGCTCCTACCGGCTTATACTCACCCTCCTGAAGAAGGCGCAATAGTTTGGACTGCATGCCGGTGTTCAGCTCTCCAATCTCATCCAGAAACAGGGTCCCTTGGTTGGCCTCATCGACCAACCCCCTCTTATCTTTCCAAGCACCGGTAAAAGCGCCTTTTTCGTGGCCGAAAAGCTCACTTTCAATAATCTGTTCGGGAATGGCTGTGCAGTCTACCGTGACAAAGGGTTTGTTACAACGGTCGCTATGGGCATGGATCGCCTTGGCCACAAGCTCTTTCCCCGTGCCGCTCTCTCCTTGAATGAGGATGGTTGCCATGGACTTGGCCACCTGTTTGATCTGATTCAAAATCGCCTTCATGGTGGCGCTGGAACCGATAATGGAAGGAAAGGCCTCTTGTCTTGCAAGGGACTCGCGCAAGGCAACATTCTCGCGCCTTAGGGCCTGCCAGTCGAAGGCCCTGCGAATAGTAAGCAGGATACGCTCTTTGCGAAAAGGTTTGGTGATATAGTCAAAGGCACCCTTGCGGGTGGCCTCGACGGCGGTTTCTATGGTCGCATAGGCCGTCATCATGATGACGGCCGCACCAGGCTGGGCCCTCCTGACCTGATCCAATAAGGCGATTCCGTCCATCTTGGGCATCTTCAAGTCCATAATGACCACGTTAAAAGGCTGTTCCTCCACGCGTTTCACTGCCTTGAATGGATCGTATTCCAGGATCACTTCGTGCTCGGTTTTCTCCGTGATGATCCTCCGGAGAAGGGCCAACATATCCTTTTCGTCATCAACCACCAAGATTCTGCCCGTCATGATCCATCCTCTTCTTTGGACTTGAGCATCACTGTGAAAGTGGTCCCTTTCGATCTTTGCCGCGTGTCCTCGGTACAACTCTCGCAAGTAATCGCCCCTTCGTATCTGGTGACAATCCCGTGGCTCACGAATAGGCCCAGTCCTGTGCCTTCGCCTTCACCCTTGGTGGTAAAGAAGGGGTCGAAAATATTCTCCATGTGTTCTTGCTTAATCCCGTGTCCATGGTCGCGCACGACCACACGTACCCTGTCTTGTCCTCCCTCTAAAGAGGTCTCTATTTCCAGAACCCCCCCCTCTTTCATGGCGGCGGCTGCATTGTTGACGAGATTCAAAAAAACCTGCTGCATCTGGCGGGCATCTCCCTTCACCTTGGGTAGGCCTGGAACCAGGTTGAGTCTGAGTTCAATGTTGTTCATATCGAGGGAGTGTTTGACCACGCCAATGATTTCATGAATCGCTTCATAGATGTCACAGTATTCGGATGCTCCTTCCCCCTGTCGAGCAAAGCTTAAAAGGTTTTCCACCACCTGTTTGCAATGGAGACTGTGGCGTTCAATCGTTTTTAAATCCTGGTAGTTCTGACTGTTTTGATCAAACTTTTCTAAGAGCAGATCCGTAAAGCCCAGTACCACGCCCAGGGGATTATTCAGCTCGTGGGCCACGCCGGCCGCCAGAGTTCCCATGGAGGCCATCTTCTCAGTATTGATCAGCTGATTTTCAAGCTTCTTGTTTTCGGTGATGTCTCTGGCAATACACAGAACCGACACAACATTGTCTTGTTCGTCCTTCAACGGCATGTAATTGGCGCTGAGCCACGCTTGATGTTCGCCTGTTGTGACCATAAACTCCTCTCGCACACTTTTCCCAAACTGAAAGACCACTCGAATAAGCCTGAGTTGCTGTTGTGCAATGTCTTCAGTGAAAAGCACGGAAAGGGGTTGTCTTATAAACTGAGAGGCGGTCCCTCCAAAAAAATTGGCTGTAAAGCTGTTCAGCGACAGAAAATGACCGGTTTCGTCCACCGTAAAGATGAAGTCTTCAGTGCTTTCGACCAACCTACGGTAATTCTCTTCAGATTTTCTTAACTCCTCGCTGTGGTGGGCCACTTGCTGCTGAAGACGGCGTACCCGCTTCTCTTCGTATACTAAGACAGCGCCTATGCCCATAATGAGGCAAGCTATGGCGGCGAACTGGAACCAGAATAGGGCCTTCGAGCCGTCTTCACCCCACTCATGGCTCAAGGGGAGCCCAAGGGCCAGACCCAAAATACCAATGACAAAAAGACTTACAAGGAAGGTTTTGTAAGGATTTGGGGGCGTCTTTATGATCATCCCTTCATGTGTTGCGTTGCCGCTGACACTGCCAAAGCACGACAACAACATCTGTTCATGCAACAAAACCATCAAAGAGTCAACAAAGGAAGACCGGAACGCATCTGAAAGGTCTGAAGACGTTGCCCTCCAGTGAAGATCCATCTGCCGGAAGAATTCCACAACGTTTACTCCCTGTTTCTAACCCGAACAAGCCAGAACAAAAAAAACGACCACGAAAGCACGAAAATACGAAGACACGAAATTCTGGCCACCTTTCTTTTTCGTGCTTTCAGTCTTTCGTGTTTTCATGATTAGCCCTTAACTTTTCTGCCACAAAAAACACAAACTTCATTGTTTAGGGACTAAATTGACACGCAACGACGTGTCGGCTATATGTAATTCTTGAGTTGCCGTGATCTGCGGCAACACGCCTTCGCTCAGGGGAAAAAAGAACGACGTCCCTGCGCTGAAGAAGAGGTTGTTTTGTGATATTTTGTCAAGACTGAGATGCCAACAGGTATCATTTCCATCAAAGACCATGCGAAAGGAGAAAGATGATGAGTAAGACCGAGGAGAACTTGAAGGAAGCTTTTGCTGGGGAGTCTCAGGCCAACCGAAGGTACCTGGCGTTTGCCAAACAGGCCGACAAGGAAGGTTATCCTCAGGCGGCCAAACTCTTTAGGGCAGCGGCAGAGGCCGAAACGGTCCATGCCCACGCCCACCTGCGTGCCTTGGGCGGCATTGGGACGACCGAGGCAAACCTCAAGGAGGCGATTTCTGGGGAAACCCATGAGTTCAATAGTATGTATCCTGCAATGATCGAAGCAGCCAAAGAAGAGGGGAATAAGGCTGCGGAGCGGAGCTTTGCCTTTGCCAATGAGGTGGAAAAAATCCATGCTTCTTTGTACCAGAAGGCCCTGGATAACCTGGACAGCCTGGAAGCCGTGGACTATTATGTGTGTTCCGTGTGCGGTTACACCTGTGAGAAAGAGCCCCCTGTGAAGTGTCCGGTTTGTGGTGCTGCGCCCAAGGCGTTTTACAAGGTCGCATAGGGGTAAGAGGCCGTTCCATTTGGCACAAAAGGAGGAGGAAGATGAGCAGAAAATGCTTTCAGATCTCGGCTGTATTATTGATGATGTTTTTCGCCGTGTCCTATGCGGGGGCTCATTGTGAGATCCCCTGCGGCATCTATGATGATGAGATGAGAGTCAAGATGATCGCCGAGCACATTACCACCATTGAAAAGGCGATGAAGCAGATCGTTCAGCTGGAGGAGCAGAAGCCCATAAATTACAACCAGTTGACCCGTTGGGTGACGAACAAAGAGCACCATGCCAATGAGCTACAGCACATTGTCACGCAGTATTTCATGACCCAGCGAATCAAGCCGGACGGTAAGCAATACTCTGAAAAATTGTCATTACTACACAAGATGCTTGTTTACGCCATGCAGTGCAAGCAAACCACCGATTTGGCCCACACTGTCACGCTGCGGTCTCTCTTGGAAGCATTCCAAAAGGTGTATTTTGGTCATTCTCACAACTGAGATGTATTCGTAAAAAGTGAGGCTCACGCCCTGAAGAGCCGGGCTTTAAGAAACGGACGAGGTCAAGGGTCCATGGCAACAGACAAAGTCGTGATGTTTCGGCCATACCCGTTTCGTGTGGGGCAGAAGATTCACATTGACGGGGGGCCCCGTGGAGGCGACTGGAAGGTCGTTGAAGTCAGCGAGCGCAAGGTCGAGCTGCGATGCCCCATTTCCCAGCGCCAGTTTGAGTGGGACCGATTCTGCTATTTTGTTGAGGAATGCGAAGGCGTCCAGTGGCCGCAAGAAGAATAGTTGGAAGCTGGAGCGTGAAACCGCGAGACAGCAGATAGGGACACAAGGCCGTGTCTCTCTGCACGCACGGGGGTTTGCTATGTCGTGATCTCCTAGTGTCGTGTCCCAAAAGTTGCTTTGGAAAGTAAGGTATCGCCATCAAGCCATTTTCCGGGCTCCGTGAGCATTTCCGGGACGTCAGCTTCGTTTCGCTG
>JASFPF010000132.1:0-5198 GCA_050116135.1 Deltaproteobacteria bacterium
ACGGAGACAAGTTCTGGTGACATCCATGGCCACATTGCCCCCTCCTATTACGATCGCCTTGCCCTTGGTGATGGGAAAATCTTTGCCGAGAGCCATATTCCTTAAAAGATGGATCCCCTCAAAGACGCCCTCGGCATCCTCGTTTTTGACCCTGGCGCTCATCCCCTTGTGGGCGCCAATGGCAATGAGCACGGCATCGTGGTCCTTCTTTATGTCGTCAAAGCTAATGTCCTGTCCAATGCGAACGCCGCACTTTATCTCCACACCGTGCTTTGTGATGAACTCAATGTCCTTGGACAGGATTTCCCAGGGAAGACGGTATTCTGGAATCCCCACGCGAAACATCCCGCCCGGCTGAGGCAGAGCCTCGTAGACGGTGATCTTCTGGTACCCAAAACGAGCTAGGTGATAAGCGCATGTCAATCCGCTGGGGCCAGCACCAAGAATGGCGATCTTCTCGGAGAAGCTCTCCTCGGGCTGAAATATCTTGGGTTCAATATTATTGTTGAGTTCGTAGTCTGCCACGAAACGCTTCAAGAAACAGATGCTGATGGGCTCGTCCTTGTATCCGCGGTTACACTCCGCTTCGCAAGGATGGGGGCAGATACGGCCGATGCTAAGCGGAAAGGGAAGTTTCTCTCGGATCGCGGCCAAAGACTCAGCATACTTGCCATCTGCAATGTAGCCTACATACGTTCGAATCGGCAAATTGATCGGACAGGTCCGCTGACATACGGGCATGTCCTCCTTATAAATGTTGTAGTAACCCGAATCTGAATCAAAGAAGTCTACAGCCGTGCGCCACTCAAGCCCCTCATTGTAGTCGTCATACATGTGGATGGGGCACACCGTGATACACTTGCCGCACTCATCACATTTTTCAGGGTCTACCCGGGGTGTGCGGCAATGGACCTTCGCCTTGTACTGACCGTTATCACTGACCAGTGACTGGATATCGGCACTTCTCAGAATCTCGATGTTATCATTTTTCTTAAACGCTGCCAGATCAGGTGCGGCAAAGGCATCGCCGTCTGTGATGATCTTGTCTTGCGGAATCCGTTCCCCGCCAAAGCTGGGGAAGTGCTCTGCAACATAAACCTTGTTTCCAGCAGCCGCCTCTGACAAAGCCGCCTGGATTCCAGCCGCTCCTGCACCTAAAATCAGAACTTTCTGCTCAGCCACCTTTAGCACCTCCCTCCTTCAGCAGATTTAAACTTGTAGATGGGCGATGTGCCTTCTACGCCATCCATCTCAACAAAGCCCCTGCGCTTCAAGGCCAGGACGTATTTCAGGGTTTCCGGCGTCGGGATCTCCAGCTCTTTGGCCAGGTCTTTTACCGCAGCGGGCTTCTTCTGAAGGGCGGCCAGGATAGACTGCGTGGCCATTTCATCAATAACAATCCCACTTAACGTCCGGTTGATTTCATGTTCGGTAAAAACCTCTCCATACTTATTGCCCCGGGCGGGATCGATAAAAACAGGCTTTTTGCCCACAACCCAGCGGAGCTTCGGACCTGCTAGGGCCTTCTGGGCAATCTCAAGCCTGTCCTTCAGGGCGGGCATGCCGATCTTGTCCCCCGTACCCAACGGCCCTATCGCTTTGATCTGTTCAACAAACTCCGTGTTGTAGTTGGCAAAGTTCGCTGCCTCAGCCGAAGAGAGGTTGCGGAACTGCAGCCTAGTGGGATTCATTCCCGCATACTCAAGCATTTCACCGGCCATATCCAATTTGTGCTTGGCCATGAAATTGCCCTGCATGTAGTGGCAGTCGCCAAAGTAGCAACCAATAACCAAAACACCATCCGCTCCGTGCACAAAGGCATCGGCTACCAGGGCCGGGTCGACCCTGCCTGTGCACATCACCCGAATGACTCTGATATCTGGTGGATATTGCATCCTGGACACGCCAGCGAGGTCAGCTGCCGAGTAGCCTCACCACGTGCAGCAGAATGTCAAAATCTTTGGATGGAAATCTGCCATGGGGTCACCTCCTCACTTATTTAAGAACGCATACATTTGAGACTGTATTTGTGCATCGGTAAATGTATTGATGCCTAGGGCGTGCCATGGACACGAGGCCGCACAAATACCGCACCCTGTGCACACAGCGGAAATAAAGCTTGCCTTACGTTCGTCCGCGGTCTCTTCGATTTCAAGAGCGTTGTAAGGGCAAAGGGCCACACAGACCCCGCAGCCCCGACAGGCATCCTTATCCACGAATCCGGAGACAATGGGTTCAAGAACGATCTTCTCTTTAGACAAGACTGTGATCGCCCGCGAGGCTGCGGCTTGAGCTTGGGCGATACATTCATCAATCGGTTTGGGATAGTGGGCAATACCACAAACAAACACGCCCTCTGTGGAGAACTCAACAGGCCGCAGTTTCATGTGGGCCTCGAGGAAGAACTTCTCCGGATTGAGGGGGACTTTCAGCATATTGGCCAGCGCTTCTGAACCCTTGGGTTGAATCCGCGTGTACAGGGTAATGAAATCCGGATGCAGCACAATGGGTCGGCCCAGAATATGGTCCGTAACCGTGACTTGGAGCTTGCCCCCAACCTCTTCGACCTTGGGTTTGTTTTTGAGGTCGTAACGAATGAACAAGACCCCCAGTCCTCGAGCCTCCTTATATAATTCTTCCAGTCTTCCGTAAGACCTGATATCCCGATAGAGCATATAGACATCCAGATCGGGATTTAGCTTCTTCATATCGATGGCGGATTCAATGGCATGGGAGCAACAAATCTTGCTGCAAAAAGGGTAGTCCGGCTCTCTAGAGCCTACGCAGTGAATGGCCACAGCGCATTTTGCATTCTTGATGGAGCCTGGGTCTTCAGCGATTCTCTTATCCAGATCCCACCATTTACCCACATTGGGGCTCTCACCGTAAAGATATTCATTGACTTTCGCCGAGTCAGCTCCCGTGGCGACGATCGTCACGCCGTGATCAATCTCGGCGCCCGTCGTCAAGGTCGTATGGAAATTCCCAATATAGCCCTTAGAGGCTTGGAGCTCAGCGCCCAGATGCACCTCGATGTTTTCATGTGCATTGACCTTCTTGATGACATCATCCAGATAAGGCTTGACCGGTTCACCCGTAAAGGCCTTTCGCATTTTCACGCCATGTCCGCCTAACTGCTCCTTTTTTTCCACGAGGTAAGCCTTAAAGCCCTGATCGGCAATGGTCAAAGCTGCTGTCATCCCGGCCGGGCCGCCACCAACGACTAACGCTGATCGGGTCAACGATAGCTCCATGGGTGCAAGGGGAGCCCTCAGATTCGCCTTGGCCACGGCCATGCGAACTAGGTCCTTGGCCTTTTCCGTGGCTGCCTCAGGGTCAGCGCTGTGGACCCAAGAATCCTGATCGCGGATGTTGGCCATCTCAAAAAGATGCTTATTAAGACCCGCATTGATCAACGTCTCTTGAAACAAAGGCTCGTGGGTTCGCGGCGAACACGCAGCAATGACGAAGCGGTTGAGGCCCTCCTCTTTGATGATTTCTGCCATCTTGTCCTGTGTGTCCTGAGAACAACTAAAGAGGTTCTCACCCACGTAGGCCACGTTGGGAAGGGTTTTGGCAAACTCTGCCACATCATGCACATTGACCACCGATCCAATGTTGATACCACAGTTGCAAACAAAGACGCCGATCTTGGGTTCTTCCACAGACACATCTTTTTCGGGAGGATACTCCTTGACCTTCTGCAACGCTCCTCGGGCTGATGCCAGGTCTGTGGAGGCGGCAGCAGCAGCAGCGCTCGCCTCCATGACTGAATAGGGAATATCCTTGGGCCCCTGGAAGCAGCCAGCCACATAAATACCGGGCTTTGAAGTCGCCACAGGCGTAAAGGCGCCCGTCTTCGCGAATTTATATTGATCCAGTTCAATGCCGACCCGGTTTGCTAGCTCAATGGCCGTTGGCGACGACTCAAGACCCACAGAAAGGACGATCATGTCAAAGTCCTCTCTGACAATGTTGCCCTGTTCGTCTGCGTATCGAATCAAAAGACTCTTGTCTTCATTCTCTTCCACACTGTGAACGCGGCACCGGATAAAGCGCATCCCCATGCCTTTGGCTCGATCATAATACTTCTCAAAATCCTTGCCATAGGTCCGCATGTCCATAAAGAAGATGGCTGCATCCAGCGGATCGTGCGCATGCTCCACAGCAATCATGGCTTCCTTGACCGCATACATGCAGCACACTGACGAGCAATAGGCATTGTCGCAACGATTGACATCTCTTGAGCCAACGCACTGGAACCAGGCAATCTTCTTGGGTTCCTCCTTGTCCGACGGGCGCTGCAGATGACCAGCAGTGGGACCCGTGGCCGAAAGGATGCGCTCGAAATCCATGCTGGTTAATACATTCTTAAAATTGGCGTACTGGTAGGCATCGAACTTGGAAGGATCAAAGGCCTGAAAGCCTGGTGCCAAGATGACGGCTCCCACATTTAGATCAATGTGGGTTTCTTGTTGTTCGAAATTGACCGCTCCCTGCTCACAGAATTTCTCGCAGGCCTTGCACTTCCCCTTCTTGCCCGCATCGATCGCCTTGAAATACAGACACGCCTTTCTGTCGATGGTGTACTTTAAGGGGACGGTCTGAGCGAAGGGAACGTACGCGGCCTTGCGTTTGTCCAGGCCCATATTAAACTCATTGGGGACCTTCTTTGGACACTTCTGAGCACAAACACCGCAACCCACGCACTTGTCTTCATCGATATAACGAGGGTGCTTGATAATTTTGACCTGGAAGTTTCCTTGTTCACCGCTGATGCTGTCTATCTCGGCAAGGGTGATAAGATTAATGTTGGTATGCCGGCCGACCTCGACCAGCTTAGGGGAGATGATTCACATGGCACATTCGTTGGTAGGAAAGGTCTTGTCAAGCTGAGCCATAATCCCACCAATACCGGGGGACCTTTCCACCAGGTGGACATAAAATCCTGAATCGGCTAAGTCTAGGGCGGCCTGCATACCGACGATGCCGCCGCCTGCAATCAATACGGATCCGACGACGTCTTTACCACTTGCCATATCGAACCTCCTATTTCCCCAGCGCCAAGCATGGGGTAGTGATGAAAATGGTTAAAAATACATAAGGGTATCATTCCCCGTATTGCGGGGACCTTGCACCTGTTGGATGGAAAAAGTGCATGATCCTATCCGGATAAAAGACTTTCTCGCTTGGCTGCA
>JASFPF010000133.1:0-5191 GCA_050116135.1 Deltaproteobacteria bacterium
GCAGCATCCATCATAGCCAAAGTGACACGAGATCGACTCATGAGGCGTTATGACGAGGAGTTCCCCTTGTTTGGCTTTGGCCAGCACAAGGGGTACGGCACCAAAGCTCACCGGGAAGCCATCCGCACCTTTGGCTGTTGTAGGATTCACCGAAAAACCTTTCGCGGTGTCGAGGAGTATGTGGGCAACCATGGGTGAACTGGGGCATCGAGGGAGCCATGTTTAGAGACCGAATAGGCCACCGACAGGACAGGCCGAGGGACGACCGCGCCCACACGGGTGCCCGTGGCGAGACCCTGGCTTTGAAAGCCCTGAAGAAAAAAGGATATGAGATTCTTGAGAAAAACTATCGCTCCAAGTTGGGCGAAATTGATGTCATTGCCAGAGACGGTGGTGTGCTGGCCTTCGTGGAGGTCAAGGCCCGGAGGACGGATCGGTTTGGAGATCCAAAGCTGGCGGTGACACCTCAAAAACAGCGCAAAATATCAATGGTTGCCCTTGAATATCTAAAGAAAACAAATCAAATTGAAAAAGGGGCCCGATTTGATGTCGTGGCCATCCGCCTGTTGCCGGGGAAACCAGATATCGAAATCATCAAGAATGCCTTTGAGCTTGCCTACTGAGGGATGGACTCCGAGTGATTCGCCTCCCTTTGGGACACTTTTTGTGGTGGCCACGCCCATTGGCCACATGGAAGACATTACGCTGAGAGCCCTCCGCACCCTGAAGGACGTGGAGGTCATTGCGGCAGAAGACACCCGGAAGACTCGCAAGCTCCTCACGCGCCATAAGATTTCTACGCCCCTTGTCTCCTACCACGATCATAATGAAGAGCAACGTACTCCAAAGCTGCTGGCAAAGCTAAAGTCCGGGGCCTCCATTGCTCTAGTGACGGATGCGGGCACGCCCTCCATCTCAGACCCGGGCCATTATCTTGTCCGGGCGGCTATCCGGGAGGCTGTATCAGTCGTGCCGATTCCCGGCGCATCAGCCATCATAGCGGCCTTGAGTGTTTCCGGCCTTCCTACGGACAGTTTTGTTTTCGTCGGCTTTGTTCCTAGGAAGCCCGGCAAGCGAAAAGCATTGCTGGATCAGTTGAAACAGGTGCCACGAACGCTTATTTTTTATGAATCCCCTCAAAGGCTCCTTGTTCTGATGCAGGAAATCCTCAGTGTCATGGGAGATCGAAAAGCTGTGACAGCACGGGAACTCACCAAGGTTCACGAAGAAGTCCTTAGGGGGCCCCTGAGCAAGATGGTCCAAGACATGTCAGCAGGCCCTCCCCTGAAGGGTGAGTGCACCTTGCTGGTAGCAGGCTGTGAGACGGGAAGAAGAATGGACCGGGAGTCCATCCAGAACCACCTCCGACGCTTGCATCATGAGCAAGATGGCTCCCTGTCCGACCTCGTCAAGGAGGTGGCCAGAGAATACGGCCTGCCCAAGAGGGTCGTCTATGAAGAGGCCTTGAAGATAAAGAAAGAAGACTAACTTGTGCCCATTGATGGGATCATGTTTCGTGGATGGGCACTAACATACTATTTTTACGGTATCCATTCGGATGCGCCTCAGAGAGCTTTGCATAACCTCGGAAAGCGACAATGATGAGGGTTTTGTGGCAACCGAGGTTTATCAAACCGCCTCCTTTTGGCATCCGATGGCTTTGGTGGGCATGCTGTCCGCCATAATGTGAAGGGTGCCTTAAGCCGTGGAAAATCGACAAAAAGCAGAATTTCTCAAGAAGATTATAGACAGTGAGAGCCTCCCCTCTCTATCCCCCATAGCCATCCAGTTGGTGGAACTCGCTGCAGACGACCGAAGCTCTGCACCAGACCTGGCTGCCATCATCGAAAAGGACCCCAGTCTGACCACTCGGCTTCTCAAATTGGTTGGAAGCGCCTTCTATGCTCGGCCAGAGCGGGTGAGTTCCATCTCCCAGGCCGTTGTCCTGCTGGGCTTTAAAAAGGTGCGCCTCATGGCCTTAAGCCTTTCTCTGCGCGATACTTTTCCCCTGGGCGAGCATGAGGGCATGGACTACAATCATTTCTGGAAAACCTCCCTTTACCGAGGACTGATTGCGCAAGATTTTGCCCAGTCTGTTCAGCCCATCGATAACGTGCACCAGGACGAGGCCTTCATAGCTGCCTTGATTTCAGAGATTGGCTTACTCATGCTTTACAATGCATGCCCTGAGGAGACAAAGAAAATGTTTCCTCCAGGGACTCTGCCGCTGGAAGAGGTCCTTGCCTGGGAGCAGAAAAACTTGGGCGTCAACCATAGAGAGGTGGGCAGCGTCATTTTGCGGCGTTGGCGCTTTCCGAACCATTTGGTGGAATGCCAGAAGCACTTCGGGTCTGAGACCTTAGAACCAGACAAGCCAATCCTGTGCAAGATCGTAGAGATGGCAAGGAGGGCAACGGCAATCGTATTCAATGAAACCACGGATCTACATGAGGTGCAGCAACGGGCTCAAACGGTCTTGCAGCTGGAGCCAGAGAGGGTTAATAGTATTCTTTCACAGACCTTCGACAAGGTCGAAGGTCTGGCCGAACAACTTCGAATCCAGGTTGATTCACAGACCGACATGATAACGGTACTGGAAAAGGCCAATCAGGCTCTTGCCCGGGTGAATGCCTCTATGGAGTTTTCCCTTCAGGGACTCTTAGACCATGTAAACCAGCACGATCGGGCCTTGACTTCCATGTCTGAAGACATGGCCCGCAGCCGCAGAGACATCCTTCAAAACACCTTGGATGCGGTGGCCCACGAGATTCGCAATCCTCTGCTGGCCATTGGGGGCTTTGCCCAAAGGCTTGCGCGCCAGTGCGGGGAAGAAGCACAGAGTGGACAGTATGCGAAGATCATTGCCAAGGAATCCAGACGCTTGGAAGGCGTCTTGCAGGAGATTGTGGATTACTGCCGCAATTACGAGCCCATGCTCGTTGAGAAAGACCTGGCTCCCATTATAGACGAGGTCCTGTATGAATTTGGGGGTCCTTTCCGTGAAAAAGACATCCACATCGTTCGACACTTTCCTCAAGAACCAATACGGGTGCCCGTGGACGTGGATGGGATCACCAGGGTTTTGCGGCAGCTTATCAAGACCGCTATTCATATGATCGGTCCAGGCCCTGGCAAACTGACCGTAGCTATTCGAACCTCGCGCCAAACGGGGCAAGTATCCATCGAAATTTCTGACAACGCCCCCGCCATGCCTGATGGTGTGCGAGATGCCCTGCTGGATTCGAATCTATCCACCACAACCTTCGGTGAGGGTCTGGGGCTCCCCTTGGTGCGTAAAATCATTGAAGCTCACCACGGCCGCATTGCATTGGAGGTTCAAGCCGGCCGAGGCAATACGGTTAGTCTGTATCTCCCAACATGTCAATCTGCTTGATGTGATGAGGCCTTTGCGCAAGTTTGCTAGACGATTGGCTGGTCTGTTTGGTCAAGATGGCTCACACCCCGCCCCCTCGGTTTCCCCATTATTCTGTTGACCCGTGACTTCCTTCCCTATTATATTAACAAAAGGCCTTGCCTGATTCTCCTTAACCGGGGCGATGCATCAAGAGCAAAGGTAGCGAGAAGGGGGTAGTATGCCTATCTATGAGTTTTATTGTGGAAACTGTAACACGCTATTCAACTTCTTCTCAAAGACTGTGAACACAACCAAACAACCCCTCTGCCCGAGATGTAAACGAAAGCGGCTGAAAAGACAAATGTCCACTTTTGCCAGAGTCGCGAGGGCAAAAGGGAACAGTGATCTGGATGATTCCCCCGTGGACGAGACCAAAATGGAAAAAGCTATGGACCTTTTGGCCCGGGAGGCTGAAGGAATGAACGAGGAGGATCCACGCCAGGCCGCCAATTTGATGCGCAAGTTTACAGATGCAACAGGCGTTACCTTGGGCCCAAGCATGGAGGAGGCTTTGAGGAGAATGGAGGCTGGCGAAGATCCTGAACAGGTGGAAGCAGAGATGGGAGATCTCCTTGAAGAAGAGGAACCGTTCATCTTTGAGGGGAAAAAGGGAAGAGGGATCAAACGGGCCAAGCCTCGTCGTGATGAAACGCTCTATGAGCTTTAAAAGAGCCACGCTATGACCACGGAACAAGTCATCTTGAGAGCTGACGACATTGACCGGCTCCTGATGAGGATGGCCCGCAAAATTCTGGAAAAACACAGGGGGGCGGAAAATCTGGTGCTCATTGGCATCAGGACCGGCGGGGTATTTCTGGCGGATCGCCTAAATGAGAAAATTCTTTCCCTGGAGGGGGCCCACATCCCCAGGGGCAATCTTGATATCAACCTTTACAGAGATGATTGGACCCGCATAGGCCACCAACCCATCGTTCAGAAGACGGAGTTGCCCTTTTCGTTGGATGGAACACAGGTGGTCCTGGTGGATGATGTCCTCTTTACTGGCCGCACCGTACGGGCAGCCATGGATGCTCTGATCGATTTTGGCCGTCCTGATCGCATTGAACTGGCAGTTCTCGTGGACCGAGGTCACCGCGAACTGCCCATCCAGGCCAATTACGTGGGCAAGCACCTCGAAACAATTCACAATACCATGGTTAACGTCTATTTGAAGGAAAAAGCAGGACGTGACGAAGTGGCCATCACGGCACGGTGATCTCGTGTTGAGTTGACCAACCCTTTCCCCTGCGGGGGAGGGCCGTCAAAGGCACACCAATGTCAAGAGGGTGATGTTAATTTGTCCATTGGGCCTTTTTCGTGTTGACAAGAATGGTTTTTTCATATATGGATTTCATGATTTTTTTTGGTTATCATTAGGGTGTCAAACAAATAATGGCGGACATTAAATTAAGGAAAGGAGGGCGTTGGCATGCCGACAGTTGAATTTCAAGGAAAAACCTTTAATGTGGATGAGGATGGCTTCATTGACGATTTCAAGAACTGGTGTCCGGAGTGGGTTCAACACGTCAAGACAGTAGAAGGCATTGAAGAACTCACCGACGAACATTGGAAGTGCGTTAAGTTCTTGCAAGATTATTACGAGAAGAATGGCATTGCTCCCATGGTCCGGATCTTCTCTAAGGTCACTGGCTACAAGCTCAAACACATTTACGAACTGTTTCCTTCTGGCCCTGGCAAGGGCGCGTGTAAGATGGCAGGTCTTCCTAAGCCGACTGGCTGTGTGTAGGGAAAACTTCCTGATTTTGTGAGACAACT
>JASFPF010000134.1:0-5178 GCA_050116135.1 Deltaproteobacteria bacterium
CCGCTGAACCACACCCACCTCATCCACGGCCACGGTATAAAAAGCTGAGCTACCCAGATATACAAGGACAACAAGGAGGAGGATGATCCAGCCCCCTGGTATCTTAAGCTGCTTGAATTTCTGGAGCACCTCATCCACCTGCGGGGGCATCCCACCACCAGATCCTTGTTGCTTTAGCTTATCCCAATCCCAGGGCATGGGTTACTCCTTTGTTCAAGGGTTCAAAAGGACGGCCTCATCGATAAGGATTTCCATACAACAAGCGTTTGTCCCCCGATGACTATGAACAGCTTGTAAGTCCCTTATCAAAATACTAATAATTCGTCAAAATCGTCCACAAAACCAGACCCCATACTTCTTTTCTTCACTGCCATTTTTCTTTTCATGGCATTCAATACACAACATTTGATCACCTACCAGATAATGTCCTAAAGTTCGCTCCGGCCGATTTGGATTTTTGGGATCAGGGAGGACAACCAGCGGTTTGCCACATTCCATGCAGAAGCTGGCTTTCATGACTGTGGCTCCTTTCGGTCCCTAGTAACAAATCGGTGCCGACAGCCACCTGCAAAAAACACTTAGACACAGACAGGGCCCGAAGCCCGTATGCAAATGCTTCTACAACGGCAAATGGTTGTATCTAATTCATAGTCTTTTTTTAGGATGCTTGTCAATGATGAATCAGCAGGGAAGATTTATTAAACTCGCTAATATCAACATTTCAGCAAAATCAAAGATTTCTTGCTACCATCAACAATCGTCATATTTTCAAGATTTTAAATGGATATGGAAAACACAGGCAGCCCGACGGGAGTTTAGTGTGCTTGCCACACGTGGAGAACCGGGAAAAAATGGTACCAAAATGGTACCTTTCTGTAGCGACACTATGCTAACTATGCTATATTATTCACACGATGCACAGCATGCACAACATGATCTTAAACCAGCGCGGCGGGGAATACGCTTTTATTTTAATAGGTTAGGACGCTAATCCGGTTGGTCGCCCCAATACATGGGGTTCAGGGGGTCGGAGGTTCAAATCCTCTCGCCCCGACCAATTAGGCTCCAATATCTCGAGCGGATTAGCCTCTGGCTAGGCCGCTCCGTTTCTTTTCATGGCCGGGTTTTTGGAGTATTCTGGGTTGGGTGCCAGGATATGAACAGAGCCGCGTTTCATAAAACAGCTCGCGAAGAACGGCTTGAGACTGTTGAAACGATAAAGACCGTCCTGCAAAAGGAACCCAGCATAGTCTTTGCCTTTCTCCACGGATCATTTCTTTCTGAACCTTCCTTTCGTGACATCGACGTGGGCGTCTTCCTGGGTGCTGAGAACGCCTTGACTCATCTGGACCTTGAACTCGATCTTTCCCGGAGGCTTGAGGATGCCCTTGACTCCAGGTTCCCCGTGGAGGTGAAGATTGTGAATCAAGCGCCGCTGTCCTTTCGTTTTAGTGTTATTAAAGGGAAACTCCTCTTTGCCAGGGACGAGAATATCCTGGTAGATTTCATGACGACCACCGCAAGACAATACCTTGATTACGCCCCCCTGCGGCATCGATACATGAAAGAGGCCATGGCATCGTGACACTCCATGTTGAGAAGGTCTACGCCAAGTTCAGAGACATCACCGAATCCATAGAGCGGCTTAAGGCCTTTAAGGACGTTTCGTTGGAGGCGTTTCTTAGTGACCGAGACCAGCAGGACATTGCCAGTTTCAGACTGATTGTCGCCGCGGAGGCTGCCATAGACTTGTGCCTCCATGTTTCAGCGAAGAGATTGGGAAAGGTCGCAGAAGAATATGCGGCTTGCTTTCAATTACTGGCCGATCATGAGCTGGTTGATAAGGCACTTGCATCTCGCCTTGCCAGAATGGCCCGATTTCGCAACCTCTTGGTGCACCAGTATTGGGAAATAGACTACGCTCGTTTGTATGAGATCATTACAGGCCCCGACTTGGAGGACCTCCAAGCCTTTGTGGCGCAAATCTCCAGGTTAATGGAAGATCAAACGTAGGGTGTGCTTCTTATGTAGCCTGTGGGAGGTTAAGAGGTTAAGGAACGCCTTTCACTTTTCCATATTTGCTGTGCCGTTCAATCTTGCACGGGAGCCATGCCACAGCATCAATGTAAGCTCCCTCCAGCCACTATTACCATCACCGCCGTGCTGAAGAGCTGAAAATTTTTGACGCCACGATACTTATCATTCTTCAACATAAAGCTACACCAAACACAAAAAAAGCCAAAACCTCCAAAAATCAGGATTTGAACCTCCGGCGCCCTGAACCCCATTTATCCACACTCTCAAACTTCTAGCCAGCCAACCTACTTTAATCATTACATAATTTTGAGCACCTGGTTTTCATACCCTTCTGTGCATAGTGTGTATAATGTCAAATACTTAGCATGCTGTCGGCAGAAAAGGATACAAAATCGCTAACCTCTCTATGAATCGGCATCCCCGCCTGATCATCCTTATATCTTATTGATATTTCTCCTGAATCCAGCATCAGAGCCAAAATAAAAGTTGCTTTTTTGCCAGTTTAGGTGAAGTGTTCTGAAACGGTCCTGGGCGATGAATTCGGCTGACTTTTTACCAATGATGACAACATTACCACGACGTTTGACAAGCATAATCGAAACCGGTATAATTTGCAAAATATATCAATAGTTTTAACATATTAGAAAGGCGGCAGGGTGATGTACATCTTCGGTAATGACACCATGACCATCGTGAAGGTGGGCGTATGAGCCTTCATGCCATGTCCCGTGACGAGGTTATCTGCGAACTTCGGCACATGAAGGAGGAGTTTAAGCTTCGGTACGGGGTGACCCGGAGTGGGATCTTCGGATCGGTGGCTCGGAGTGAGACAAAAACCGCCAGCGATGTGGATGTCGTTTTGGAAATGAAACCTTATCTTTTCATGCGGGCCGGTCTCAAAGCGGAGCTCGAATCGCGCTTTGGCAAATCGGTTGACGTCGTTCGATACCGTCAGGGTATGAACCGTTATCTAAAAGCTCGCATAGATCGGGACGCACTCTATGTTTGATCGCTCTTTGGCTTTGGAACAGATTGTTCTAAAGTCATTTTTACGATACGGTTTGGAAGGAAAGATGTGAAATCGACTGCTAATGTCGATCATGGAAAAATAGAATTGAACAGAAAAAAAATCATCGAAATATTGCAACAGTACAAGAAAGAAGTTGCAGAACAATACGGCATTCTTTCTATCGGTGTTTTCGGGTCTGCGGCACGTGACGAGGCCGGAGAAAGCAGCGATGTGGATATTGTAGTTCGGATTGATCAACCGGACCTTTTCATGCTAGTTGGCATTAAGAACGAACTTGAAGAACGGCTTCACCGCCCAGTTGACCTTGTGACCTATCGGGAGCGGATGAATCAATTTTTGAAAAAAAGAATCGATTCGGAGGCGGTGTATGCATGATAGGGAACTTGTCCTAGAAGTTTTACATCAGATAGAAGACGCTGCTGCTAAGATTGTTGCCCGCTTTGAGGCTATTCGCGAAGTTTCAGACTTCACCGACAGCTCGGCTGGTGTTGAAAAAATGGATGCTATTTGTATGATGTTAATCGTTATCGGCGAATCGTTGAAAAATCTAGACAAAATTACAGAAGGGAAGCTGCTTCAGAATTATACGAACATTGATTGGAAAAAAGCGAAAGGGATGCGAGATATATTGACTCACCACTATACGGATGTCAATGCGGTTGCGGTCTTTAACACCTGCAAGAATAAGATACCTCAGCTCCTGAAAACAATACAAAAGATGCTTGAAGAACTGAAATGATGGGCATTGCATGGTGAATCACTACTCATCGATCTCATATCCAATGGCGTTGTAACCGCCTATTCTCCTTTCATACATCCTGGTCGCAACAGGGACGTTCATATCCAGATAATCGGGATTAGGGCCCTTTAGTTTTGCAGTTTCTCAAGAAACAAGGATGGCATCCCTTGGATGAGCAAAGCGATGTTGACATCGTGGTGGAACTCGAGGAGCCGGATTTGTTCCATTTGATTGGCATTAAGCAGGACTTGGAAGAAAAGCTGAATTGCCCCGTGGATATGGTTAGATACAGAGAAAAGATGAACGCATTTCAAAAACGCAGAATAGAGCGAGAGGCAGTATATGCGTGACAAAGAACTCGCTCTTGAAATCCTCTCCCAAATCTATGAGGCAACGAAGGCAGTTATAAAACGGTTTGCGCCGATCAACTCCGCAAATGATTTTACTGACTCAGAGGCTGGCACGGAAAAGCTCTATACCCTTTGCATGCAGCTATTTGATGCAACACCGTGTCCTGCCACGGCAGGCAGGAAGCCTAACCGAAAGATGGAATTTCAATGTTTCGTAATAAAGCTTGGCACTAATAGGTGGGTACAATTATGATGATAATCTCTTCTGTATCCCGGCTACGGTCGACCGTGTAAAAGGTCAAGGCGATGCTTTGCTTCTGACAACTCCTGGGGTTCAAATAATTCACTGTACTCCTCTTTAAGAACGAGTGACTCAACGCTCAAG
This sequence comes from Deltaproteobacteria bacterium, assembly GCA_050116135.1. GTDB lineage: Bacteria > Desulfobacterota > Desulfobacteria > Desulfobacterales. The sequence continues at coordinate 4,542 of JASFPF010000134.1, forward strand.
TCCACCCGGCCGCGTTCAGATAGTGCAAATAGCCCAGATTGCATGACAGGTCCGGCCAGCAGCCTTTTTGCGGTTTGAACACCTCCCAAGGAGACAATCATGGACAGGGAAATAGACAGACAATTACACTCTTGCATGGCTGATGTGCAAAGATTGATCATGGCCGCATGAAACTTGTCTGGCAAGGCCAACAGGTCGCTCTGCCTTCTTTCCGCTTTTCTGCGGTCTTTGCCGCTTCGTCTTTCTGGTCCATCATACGGTTTGGTAGACTGTCTGCGGTCACGACTCCTCCGCCTATCCGCACCCCCTCTTCGATTGATCAAACTTCGTGTTTCTTCCATAGCTTACCTTTCCTGTGTTGGTTTCCTTGTCATCCGGTGGTGCCCGGCCTGATATGGTGGGCACTCGCGGCCAGGGTGAGAGCCTACAGGATCACCTCTGGGACCTCCATTTCGCCCTTATGGAATGCTGCCAAAAAGGCCTTGACCACCCTCGGGTCGAACTCTGTGCCAGAGCCCCTCACGATAGCCTCCTTCACATCAAAGGGGGATATGGCTTTGCGATAAGGGCGATCGCTGGTCAAAGAGTCGTAAACGTCGGCGACTGAGATAATTCGGGCTTCTAAGGGGATCTCATT
>JASFPF010000135.1:0-5133 GCA_050116135.1 Deltaproteobacteria bacterium
CATAAAGCCCGAGGCCGTTTTCCCCGAAGGAGCCAAGACCCATCGCGTGTTTCGACATATGCAAAAGAACCTGGTCAACATGGCGGTCATCGTCAATGAGTATGGCATCACCTCAGGCATTGTGACCATGGAAGATCTCCTGGAGGAGATCGTGGGGGAGATCTATGATGAGTACGAAAAGGCCGAAGAACTGATTCGGTCCGTGGGAGACAACGAGTGGTTCGTAAGGTGCCGTGCGCCCATTGAGCAGGTCAACGAGGTTTGCGGTCTCGATCTTCCAGAAGGAGAGTCTGTCACGCTGAATGGATATCTCTGTGATGAGTTTGGCGAAATCCCGACCCCGGGTCGAACATTGGAACGAGATGGGGTCCGTTTTACAGTGGTGGAATCCAAGCGGGGACGGATCATCAGTTGCCGCATCAAGCGGATTCCGGAGGAGAGTTCCGAAAATGGCCCTTGAGTGGCTTTTCCTCCTGATTAGCATTCTGGGTTCCGCCTTTGCTGCAGGTTCTGAGACGGCACTGGTATCGGCCAGCCGCTTACGCCTTCAGCACATGGCCTCTGAGGGCGTAAAGCGTGCCGATCGGGTCCTTGCTCTGCTCGAGGACAAGGAACGAATCCTGGCGGTAACCCTGATTGCCAACAACGTATTCAACATCACTGCGGGTGCGGTAGCCACTCTAGCGTTCCAGCACTGGTTCGGCGCCGTGGGGCCTGTTGTGGCCACGGTGGCGATGACCTCCTTCCTACTCATTTTGGGTGAAATCGTCCCGAAGGCCTATTTTCGACATCATGCGGAGAAGACCTTGATCCGGACCGCTTTTCTGTGGCGCGTTTCCGCCTGGGTCCTGACACCCTTCACTTTTCCGCTCGGGATCCTTACGAACATCATCTTTCGCCTCTTCCGGAGAGAGCCAAGGAGCGTCTACACGACCCGTGAGGAGATCAAGCTCGTCCTCGAGGAGTCGGTTGAAAGCGGAAGCCTTCGGGAACACCAGCAAGAGATGTTAGAGTCCACCCTGGACTACGCCACGACCATCGCTCGCGAAGTCATGGTGCCCATTGCCGAGGTGGCGCTCCTCCCAGAGACCGCCCGGACAGAAGAACTGCTCGCCCTAGTCCAGGACCAGGGCCACACCCGGATTCCAGTCTACCGGGACCGTGTAGACCAGCTTGTAGGCTTTATTAATGTTTTTGACATCCTCTATGAAAGGCACCGCAAGGTCTTTGTTCGCTCCTACGTCAGACCGGCCCGTTTGGTGCCAGAGACAAAGCGGATCGATAAGCTCTTCGTCGAGATGCAACGAGAGCGAGAAAGCATCGCCATTGTGGTGAATGAGTTCGGAGCGTGCTTTGGAATCGTGACACTTGAGGACATCATGGAGGAGATCTTTGGCGAGCTTGCCGACGAGCATGAAGACACGACACCCGAAATCCAGGAAAAAGGGCCGGGGCACTTTCGTTTGAGCGGTACCACGGACATTGACGACCTCGAAGATGAAACGGGTATTGCCATTGTGAAGGCGGGGTTTGAAACGGTCGCTGGCTATGTTCTCCACCGCCTGGGCCGTATTCCTCGAAAAGGCGAGACCTTTACCGACGAGGATCTCACTGTTAGCATCGTTGAAGCCGACCGCTACAGCGTGAAGACCGTGGAGTTCGTTAAAAGGGTAGATAAAAAGGGCCCTGATGCCTGAACTGGATAGACCCTAACTTTTGCGAAGGGTAAAAGATATAGCCGTCTTTTGATGTTTCCTTAAAATCACTAATCGTTGATTCCTTAAGGATCGCTCGTAACAACCCAAAAGACAAGCCGCTACTGTTTTTGAAGACCTTTTGCCATATTTTTTATGCAATATTAGGGTAGACATTCCTGCTGTCCATGTTGATGGCGTTCCTCCTTTTCGTGTGTTGTTTCAGTATTCTTCCGAATATGCCGATGTAAAGCTGGATGAATACAAAGTGAGTGGAAAGGGGACCCATGAAGAGAGTCGAAAACGACCGCGCCACGCCTGGGAGATGGAGTCAACACACCAGTCCCCGTGCCCTGTTCTTAAGCATCGTTCGCCTTGTTGTGGAAAAATACGGGGGAACCATGCAAACGGACCCGGTGACACAACGCACCTGCATCAGTATCCCACACAGCAATCAGGCTGTTTGCCTCAAAGAGTTGGCTGAGCTCAGAGGGCACACGGGCCACTAAGGAGGCCTCCGCTTTTCGTTCCTGGTTCCTTGGCTTCAGCTCACCGGACATCAGACGGATGACCGCCTGGGTGAGTTTGTTTGGTCAACCTTTGAACACTTTGAAGTCTTGCTTAATTAGCAGAAGGGAAAGGCAAGGATGAGACAAAATGCATTGATGTTTACAAGGGTGCTCCATGAGTTTGGCATCCAGCCTGTCAAAAGGCTGTCTTCGGCAGCAGAAACCGAGTGCTTCACCCTTGATGATCCCAGAAAACTTATTGCTCATGGCCTGAAACGCGTCAAGCGGGGTGAGAGAGTCAAGGTAGTCAACTTGGGCAACGGAAAATGGCGGGTCGATCACCCTTCAACGGGAAGTTCTATTACAAGAAACATCAGGGATATCTTGGGCGGCAAGCGGCAACCTGCGTTCAGGCGCTGACCTCTCCTTAAGGCAACTTGTTTGTTGAGAAAACTAAAACCACGCGCTTAATCCTGGGGCAAAGCAATCTTCAGAACCTCATCCATGGTTTCCACAAAATGGAACCGAATGGCTTTGCGAACCTTTTTAGGCACTTCCCCAAGGTCTTTCTCATTCCACTTTGGCAGGATGATCTGCTTGATCCCGGCCCGATGAGCGGCAAGCACCTTTTCCTTGATCCCGCCTACTGGCAGAACCTGGCCCCTCAAAGTAATCTCACCCGTCATGGACAAGTCACGTAAGACGGCCTTATCCGTCAGCAGCGAAGCAAGAGCGGTCAGCATGGTGACACCGGCTGAGGGGCCATCCTTGGGAATTGCCCCAGCCGGCACATGGATATGAATCTCCTGATTTTCACAGAAGTCTTCCGGTATGCCAAGTCCTTGGGCATGAGACCGGACGTAGCTAAGGGCCGCCCTGGCAGATTCCTTCATGACGTCTCCAAGCTGGCCAGTCAGGGTCAAGGCGTGTTTGCCTTTCATCTTGGCTGCTTCCACAAAAAGCAGGTCTCCTCCGGTCTGGGTCCAGGCCAACCCGGCTGCCACGCCAGGGGTGGATATCCGCTCGTTCACTTCAGAACGAAATCGGACAGGGCCCAAAAACCTATGGAGATCCCCTGCCTTAACGTGTGCGGGGCCTTTGCATCCCTCTGCGACGACACAAGCCACGCCGCGACAAACAGCGGCTATCTCCCGCTCCATATTCCTTAAACCGGCCTCCCGCGTATAGCCGTATATGATCCGCCTAATGGCCCCTGCCGTCATGGTCAGCTGTTCAGGTTCAAGGCCGTGGGCGTCCAACTGGCGGGGGATGAGATAGCGTTGGGCGATTTTCACTTTTTCATCTTCCGTATAGCCGGGAAGGCTTAACACCTCCATGCGGTCTCGAAGCGCTGGGGGAATCGTATCCAGGATGTTGGCGGTCGTAATGAACATCACCCTAGAAAGATCAAAGGCAACATCCAGGTAATGATCGGAAAAAGAAAAGTTTTGCTCGGGATCAAGGACCTCTAAGAGGGCCGCCGAAGGGTCCCCGCGGAAATCAGCGCCCACCTTGTCGATCTCATCCAACATGAAAACAGGGTTATTGCTCTCGGCTCGCCTGATTCCCTGGATGATGCGTCCTGGCAGGGCGCCCACATAGGTACGACGGTGGCCGCGTATTTCGGCCTCATCCCGCACACCCCCCAGCGACAGGCGGACAAACTTCCTTCCCAGGGCCCGAGCGATGGAACGGCCCAGAGAGGTCTTGCCTGTGCCTGGTGGCCCCACAAAGCAGAGGATGGGCCCCTTGGAATCGGGTTTGAGCTTTCGGACAGCCAGGTATTCGATGATGCGTTTCTTTACTTTCTCCAAGTTGTAATGGTCTTCATCCAACACACCCTGGGCGTTCTTGATATTCAACATGTCTTTCGTACTTTGGTGCCACGGCAGGGCCGTGATCCAGTCCAAGTAAGTAGAGGCCACCGTGTACTCAGCCGAAGACGGGTGCATACGCTCCAAGCGCTGCAATTCCCGCTCGGCTTCCTTCTTTGCCTCTTCTGGAAGGTTCTTCTCTGCAATCTTCGTTCGATACTCCTCAACTTCTACCTTGCTCTCATCCTTTTCACCCAATTCTTCCTTGATCGCTTTAAGCTGCTGCCGCAAGTAAAACTCCCGCTGGGTCTTGTCCATGTCTTGCTTAACCTGAGATTGGATCTTCTGTCCCAATTCAAGGACCTCAAGTTCTCGGTTGACCAGCCGAGTGACCTCTTTCAAGCGTTCCTTCACGTCCTGGGTCTCGAGGGCCTTTTGCTTTTCGTCTTTGCTCACGTTGAGGCTGGAGGCGATCAGGTCTGCCAACATCCCGCCCTCATCAAGGGACTTGGCCAGGGCTCCCATCTCCTTGGGAAGGTAAGGAGAAAGTTTGAGCACCTTGTGGAACAGGCCCACGAGGTTGCTCATCATGGCATCCACTTCAATGTCCTTAACGCCTTGCTCGGGGATCGGTTGAATCCTTGCGCTGAGATAGGGCTTCTCTGAGACGTATTCCTGGATTCGAAACCGAGCAATCCCCTGAACAAGAAGCTGGGTTCCCTCCTCGTCGGGCTTTGCCATCTTCAGAATCAGAGCGGCTGTTCCCACCTCATAGAGCGCCTCTGGTTTTTGGGAGGTCTTCAGATCGTTGCTCTTGGAAACCACGAGCCCAATGAGACGATCTTTGGCCATGGCTTCATCCACCAGTTTCTGCGATTCCTCTCCATGGACCACAAGGGGAAGGACCATCCTGGGGAAAAGCGTCAGGTCTACGACTGGCAAAATGGGAAGAATTTCCGGTATCTTGCGGGGTTCCTCTCCTTGTGGCACAGTTTCATTATCGTGTTCTTCTACCATGAATCTATCTCCTGGGTGTGCACCCTATTCCCCCTCAACGCGAATTTGACGAACCTGCTCACGCGGCTGCTTTGCCATGGTGATCTTGAGAAGACCGTT
>JASFPF010000136.1:0-5121 GCA_050116135.1 Deltaproteobacteria bacterium
GGTGAAGGCAGGACAACTCCTCCTGGAACTTTGGAATGAAGATTTGCTGGCAGAGACGAAACTGGCACAGCGAGAAGCCAATACCGCCAAGGCACACGCAAGGGCGGCATGTCTCAAGGCCGATGTGGCGCAGCGGGAAGCCGATCGTCTGGTCAAACTCCGGAAAACAGGCGCTATATCGGAAGAAAGGGCCGATAGGGCTGTCACCGATGCCAAGGCCCTTCGGGCTGATTGCCAAGCAGCCAAGGCCTCTGAACTCATGAGCAAAGCCCGTGTTGAGGTCTCTGAGGCAAACCTGGCTCGCACTCGCCTTATAGCCCCTTTTGACGGTGTCATCGCGGAAATCAACGGTGAGGTGAATGAATATCTCACGCCGTCTCCTCCCGGCATTGCAACGTCACCGGCTGTGGACCTCATTGACGATTCCTGTTTCTACGTGACGGCGCCCATCGACGAGGTGGACGCCCCTGAAATATTGCCAGGCATGGCCGCCCGTGTGAGCCTGGATGCCTTTGGTCATCATCGTTTTAACGGTAAGGTCCGCAGGATGGCCCCCTATGTCCTGGACCGCGAGAAACAGGCCCGAACCGTGGATGTGGAAGTCGAGTTTACGAAGCCGACTGAGATCCAAGACCTGCTGGCTGGCTATAGCGCAGATGTAGAGATCATTCTTGACGTTCGTCACGACACGCTGCGTATTCCCACTGAAGCCGTTTTGGACGGAAAACGCGTGTTTGTTTATTTGCCTGATCAGCAGATCATTGAGGAACGCACGTTTCAAGGCGGCATCTCCAACTGGGATCGTACAGAGGTTATCTCCGGCTTGAAGTTGGATGAGTTGGTCGTGGTGAACGTAGATCTGGCTGGCGTGAAAGACGGTGCCCACGCTGTTCTGGCCAAAAAGGAGCCATGATATACCTGGCCGGCATTGAGAGGGTATTTCAGGTAGGCGACGAGGCGGTTCACGCCCTCAGGAACGTGGACATGACTGTCGAACCTGGCGAATATATTGCCATTATGGGCCCTTCCGGCTCAGGAAAATCCACGTTGCTCAATATCATCGGGCTTCTGGACAGGCCGGACAAGGGCATATACCGCTTGGAAAACGAGGATACAACCGATCTCACCGATGATGAGCAGGCATCTGTGCGTCGCCACAAGATTGGTTTTGTGTTTCAGTTTTTTTATCTGGTGCCCCGCCTTACCGCTGCTGAAAATGTGGCGTTGCCGTTGATCTTGGCCGGCGTGGCTCCATCTGAACGAGAGGCTCGTGTTCGCGCGGCCTTAGCCGCCACAGGTCTCAGCGACCGGGCAAAACATCGTCCGGACCAGTTGTCCGGCGGACAACGTCAACGCGTTGCCATTGCACGGGCCACCATTATGCGACCTCCTGTCATTCTTGCGGATGAGCCCACTGGCAATCTTGACCGTGCCTCGGGTAAGGACGTCATTCAAACCTTGGAGGGCCTTAATAAAGAAGGGATCACCCTGATTCTCGTCACCCACGATCCCGATTTGGGAAACCGGGCACCGCGAAAGCTACAGATGGTGGACGGAAGGATCTCAGGAGATACAGAGACCTTGTAAAGCATGAGGAGCAGAGACCTAATCCGGTTCAGCATTCGTGCGTCAGCGGGCTACCCAACGCGAACGTTGTTAATGTTGCTGGCCATGGCCATAGGCGTGGCATCGGTCATTCTTCTGACTGCATTGGGAGAGGGGGCCCGCCTGTATGTCACTCGCGAGTTCACTTCTCTTGGCACAAACCTTCTGATTGTCTTGCCTGGACGGTCTGAAACCACCGGCGGCCCGCCCCCGCTCTTGGGGGAAACACCCCGCGACCTTACGCTGGAAGATGCCCTGTCGCTCAAGCGCAGTTCTGCCGTCCGCCGCGTTGCCCCCATCACCGTGGGTTCTGCGCCAGTATCCTGGAAACATCGGGACCGTGAGGTCACCATCCTGGGATCTACGCCCGATCTTTTTGACATCCGGCATCTGTCCATGGCCCAGGGCAGGTTCATCCCGAAGGGAGACCCCACCCGAGGCTCAGCAGTGTGCGTGATGGGGCACAAGCTTAAGAAGGAATTGTTCGGGAATGACTCTCCCTTAGGCGAGTGGGCCCGCATTGGCGACCGCCGGTTCCGGGTGATCGGCGTGCTGGCCAAAAAAGGCCAGTCCCTGGGACTGGACATGGGGGATGTGGTTGTCATCCCCGTGGCCTCAGCCCAGGCCCTTTTCAATACCTCGGCACTTTTTCGAATCATGGTGCAGGCCAATAGTCGCGATGCGATTCCAAAGGCCAAAAAGGCCATCCTCAGCATGATCCGTGAACGGCATGAAGGCGAAGATGACATCACGGTTATCACTCAGGACGCCCTGCTCTCCACCTTTGACCGCATTTTCACAGCCCTGACGCTTAGTGTGGCCGGCATTGCCAGCATCAGTCTGGCCGTCGCCGGTATCCTGATTATGAACGTTATGCTGATCGCCGTTTCGCAACGGACCACTGAAATCGGACTATTAAAGGCGGTGGGATCACCAGGCAGACAGATTCTCAGTCTGTTTCTTGCAGAGTCAGTCATTCTGTCTATCATCGGCGCTGCCTTCGGGCTCGTTATAGCATTCTTTGCCACTTGGGCTCTCGCCCGTGCCTTTCCCAGCTTCCCCATTTCGGCCCCCATGTGGGCCCTTGGTGCGGCTACGGGCGTGTCTTTACTTACCGGCCTGGTTTTTGGAGTATTGCCTGCCAGACGGGCGGCAAGGCTGGACCCTGTGCAGGCTTTGTCTCGAAGGTAGGAGATGGCGAATCTTACCCATGCTAATCAATGACGCTGTTAAGCTGGCCATGGAGGCTTTGTTGAGCCAGCGAATGCGAAGTTTTCTCACCGCGCTGGGCATCGCTGTGGGCATCGCCTCTGTGGTTTTGTTGACGTCCATTGGAGAAGGCGTTCATAGATTTGTTCTATCAGAGTTCACCCAGTTTGGGACGAATCTCATCGCTATCACGCCAGGGAAGGCTACTACCGCCGGCGTCTCCGGGGCCGTCATCAGCAACGTGAGACCTTTGAGCATAAATGATGCGCTGGCACTTGAGCGGATTTCCAGAGTGCGTGGCGTTGTTCCTTTCGTGCAGGGAAATGCCCCGGTAGAATTCGGCAAGCGTGTCAGGCGCACCTATGTCTTCGGCGTTGGCCCAGAGGTCCCCAGCGTATGGAAAATGAAGGTGGCCGTCGGCCGTTTTCTTCCAGAGGATGATCCCCGTGCCGCACGCCCTTTGGCTGTGCTGGGAAGCAAGGTCCGAGATGAACTGTTTGGCACAAAGAATCCTCTGGGCCAACGTATTCGCATCGGCGGGGAGCGCTTTCGCGTCATTGGCATCATGGAATCCAAGGGACAGATGCTTGGCTTTGACCTGGACGACGCCGTCTACCTGCCAGCTGCCAGGGCGTTGGCCATGTTCGACCGGGAAAGCCTGATGGAAATCGACCTCCTGTATGCCACGGGCACCAATGCGGACCACATTGTCAAAAAGGTGAAACAGCTTCTCATCGCTCGACATGGCTCAGAGGATTTTACCATGACCACCCAGGAACAGATGTTGGACGTTCTTGGATCGGTACTAAATATACTCACCTTGGCAGTCGGCACGTTAGGGGGCATTTCACTCCTGGTGGGCGGCGTCGGGATTCTCACGATTATGATTATTGGGGTGAGCGAACGGACAGCAGAAATCGGCCTGCTCCGTGCCATCGGCGCAGGCCGTAGGCAGATACTCACCCTTTTCCTGGGCGAGGCTGTCGTGTTGGCCAGCATCGGGGGATTTGCTGGTCTGGTCATGGGCACCGGAGGCGCGTGGCTGCTTGGAGCCGCCGTGCCTGCCCTTCCCACTCACACCCGGTGGTCCTATGTCTTGTTGGCTGAAATGCTGGCTGCTTTCATAGGGCTCCTGGCCGGCATTCTTCCCGCCTATCGCGCCGCAAACTTGGATCCGATTGAGGCGTTGAGGGCAGAATAGCTTTGGATAGAAAGGTTTTTTTTGATGGAAAGATAGAGGTGTCTTTTGCTTGAAGATCCCTGCAGGGAATCTGCGACCGTGTTGTTACAAAACAGACAAGATTTTAGGGGCCAAGGACTAAGTGCTTTCGGGATTCGCCCTTGTCATGCGCCTCCAAAACAGCCTTCATATTTTTTCTTACGATCTCAACCGCGTCGCTGATCTTTGAGGTCCTTACCACAACGCAGAGCAACTTCTTGAGCAACCTGAGCAGGTTCGGCCCGTAAGTCTTAGCCACCAATACATGGAGGCCATCTAGCGCCTTCAAGGTCGCCTGCGCTTTCTTTGGATCGCCGTGTTTCAGGGCCTCATCGCCCTTGTACTTCGAGTTGTCCCGCCGCGTCAGAAATTCTGCCTTTTCATCGTAGAACCTGTACACATCAAAGTACTTTGCCTGAACTGCGTGTCCTTTGAGCATACTTTCGCCGTCATCAGTACTAAAAGCGATCAGCAGTTCCATGACTGCCCTCCTTGGGTCGAATATGGCTGTTTCTTTGATGTTTGCTGGACATCACTAATCGTTGATTCCTCAGAATCGCTCATAACAACCGAAAAGCCGTTACTTTTTTTGAACACCTTCTGCCATATTTTTTATACAACAGAGTCAATGTAGGAAGAAGGCTCTTTTGGGTCAAGAAGAAAGGAGATCACAAACCCCTTTAATGGTGCCAGAGAACAAAAAAGTCCCTACATGTTGGCACCTTAAGGGATTTTGGCCACAGCGCGATTGAAATTGACACCTACCTGTGTTTCCAATATGTTTTGACAATCTTCCTATACCCTTGTCTGTAAAGAATGAGGCGCTCTCGTGGTCACAACCCTAGGTGAAGAAAGCCTCCGTAAAATGGCTTCCCGCTGGCTTCCCCCTGGCCAAGACTCCACCCCTCTTCGCATTCATAGGGATACGACAGATTTTTTCCGTGTTGAATATGGTGATATCGTTGACTTGGGTGGAAGGCCCTATCTCATTCGCCATAATGCCAAAGAGGGACGATTTGGCCTAGATGATGAAGTTAAGTATTGGGTGAAGCGAGCCATCGACCTGACGAACGGAGATCACAAGATTA
>JASFPF010000137.1:0-5107 GCA_050116135.1 Deltaproteobacteria bacterium
AAAGTGGAAAGCCTTATAAGAAAAACCGTTATGGCGGGCAGCGAAACATCCATGGTCTTAAACAGGGCCACAATCTTAGGCACGACATAATAGAACCAGAACAAAAGGCCTGCCCCCATGGCAATAAACACAAAACACGGATACAAGAGGGCCTGCTTGGTATCGCTGACGATCTTTTCCACCCTCCTTAGGTGCTCAGCGGCGTCCATGAGCATTCTATCAAGCTTGCCTGTTTCTTCTCCCAACCGAATAAGATAAATCACCGTCTTGGGAAAGATGTAGGGATACTTTTCTGCTGCCTGGGAAAAACTCCCCCCGCCCTCGATGTTTAAAATTATGTTCTTTATGTCTGCTTCAAAATGAGGACTCTCGGAACCGCTCGCAGCCTCCTCCAAGGCGCTTGTCAGGGTCACGCCCGAACGAAGCATGAGTGAAATATTGCTCAGAAATTCGGCCTGAGAAGACCTTTTAACCTTCTTTCGCAGGCTCAAGCTGACCAAGTGAAGAAAGAAGGAGGAAACCGGAGTCATTTTCTTTACGTAGATCGCCATATTGTCCCCCCTCTCCAAGTAGGAAAGGGCGGAGATCTCGTCTTCGTAAGGAAGTCTGGAAATGCCGGAGGCTATCTGACCCGTAGGTTCCATCAATTTATATTTGAAATAGTTCATGAGACCCTGCGAACAGGCCTACCTTCTGTTGTCCGGGCCACGTCGGCCCGAGGTGCCTCAGGGCCAGAGTGTCTGAGGTGCCCCAAGACTCGCATAGCTTCTTCGGCAGCTGTGACGCCTTGTTTCACCTTTGCCACGGTCACGTCAAAGATATCAACAAATCCGCTATGCTTTGCCTTCTCGGTGATCACATTCAGCTCAGCTTCCTGGGAAATGAGCTGAGACAGCTCTTTGTCAACGGAAAGGAGTTCATAGACCAGGGTTCTCCCGAAGTACCCGGATCCGTTACACACGTCACATCCCCTCCCCTTGTAAAGCTTGTCAATGGAAGGATCTCGCAAATACGCCTTTTCCCATTCATCAGGGACATACGCCTCCTTACACTTGTTGCATATTCGTCGTGCCAGCCTCTGGCTCACAACGCCGATCAAGCAATCGGCAATCAAAAAGGACTTTATGCCCAGGTCTCTAAGTCGAGGAATGGCACCAACAGCATTGTTGGCATGTAAGGTGGAAAGGACCATATGCCCGGTAGCCGATGCTGTTACCGCTGTGGCTGCGGTTTCCGCGTCTCTAATCTCTCCAAGGAGGATGACATCAGGATCGTGCCTGAGGAAGTACCGAATGGCATTGGCAAAAGTATAACCTGCCTTCGCGTTGACCTGAGTTTGGCGCAATAAAGGTATATTGTATTCTATCGGATCTTCAACGGTGAGGACATTCTTTTCAAGGAGGTTCAGGCTTCGGATACCAGCATAAAGCGTCGTGGACTTACCCGAGCCGGTAGGGCCTGTCAGGAGGACGATACCGAAAGGTTCGTTGAACATCTTCTCCACTTTCTCAATGTGTTCATCAAAGAATCCGAGTTGAGCCATACCCATAACCGCGCTTTCCTTAGGCAAGACTCTGAGAACCATATTTTCTCCGTAAGGTGACACGGTCGTGGAAACTCTGAAATCATAATCATTATTCAGAATAGTGGCCGAAAATCGACCGTCCTGAGGCAGTCTTTGTTCGGCAATATCCATGTCGGCTTTCATCTTGAGACTGGAAACGACCCTGCTGAAGTTCGCAGGAAGGGACAAGACTGACGTCATGACGCCGTCTATGCGGAAAGCAATATTGGTTGCTCTCTCCATGGGTCGGATATGGATATCGGTCGTGCGCATCTTCACGGCCAAGTGGAGAATATGACGAACCAGATTATCCATGCCTCTTGCCATTTCCGTGTCGTGGGCAAGCAGGTTGACCTCGGTCTCAATCAGTTTTTGAATAGGATTTTCCAGAAAGTAGTAAGATTTATGGATGGCATTGAGGGTCTTTGTGTTTTCGGAAAGATAGAACTTGGGTCTCAACCCACACTGCCTGGCTATCAACTGCCCAAGACTCGGATTTGAAGCATTGAGTGAAGCGACCTTTATAAATCCATCTTCTATCCCTATTGGCAGAAAAGCGTGGTTTAGACAAAGGGTCTTGTTAAACAACTTCAGTACATCCTCCGGCGGTGAGATCCCATCTACATCAAGGTACGGAATCCCTGTCTGTTCAGAGAGAGTAATCGCCACGTCATATTCTGTGACGAAGGAAAGTCGAACAAGGATCTCACCCATTTTTTCTTTTGTGATCTTCTGGTCCTGAATGGCAAACTTGATATGGCCGTCGTTAATAAGGCCCTTTTCCTTGAGAAGTTCGCCTAAGAACTTTTTTCTATTCTCATTGCTCATGGGTGGCTATCCCCTAGCGTGGCACAGGAGAAAAATGGTCCTTTGATCGGGAAAACCGGTTAACGTGAGTCCCATGCTCTGTTGAAATTCATTGACGGCCGTCATCAGTTTAGGCCCCACGATGCCATCTAAGTTGTAGTCATACAATCTAACATCCATCAGAAGTTCTTCCAGGGCCCTGATTTCTTCTCCCTGATAGCCCAGGTAGAACTTAGTCACGCGAACCTCCGGTTTCCAGAAAAGCAGATGGCTTGCCTTTCCTGCTTGCTCAGAAAAGAAGCGAAGTGTGCCGTAATCTTTTTTGATGTTGTCCGGAATCCAACCCATCTGGACAATTTGATATCCCGTTTCTTCAAATATGGCGTCGGCCACGTCATGAAGTCGGTCCTTCTTCATGGCCTCAAAGAAGAGGCTTTCATAGTCCGACAGGCCATAACCGGACAAGAACTCCGAGACGGCATGAGGAATGGCCGTCTGTGGTTCACCTTCTCGACTATAGGCTATCCTGCGCCGAAAACCCGTGGCCCCCTGTCGACGACCAGTGGTCTCAGGCTCCAGGAGCGGCTGTTTCGCCTCTGTCGTGTCGCTACGGACAGACCTATTCTCAATATCCGTCGAATTAGCCCAAGGGACCCTAAAGAACATCTCCGGGAAAAAGGCCGCTCCCGTCAGATACAAAGCTAACGTCGCCGCCAAACCCCACGCCAGTGGCCTCTTCATGAGCAGGGTTTGTCCTGGATGCAAATCCCTTTGGGCTTCGTTGACAATCTTGCGCTTGATTTCCGATGTGTTATGCAAGAACGCTGCATAGAGGCATCTCTCCATGAGGATGTTAAGCTGCCTGAAATTTCCTCCGGTGAGTCTATGAAGTCGCGTGACAGCGTTGTCTGCAACACTGATCCTGCCCGTGTTACCAGCCATGTAAAGTTTGAACATGGTGTAGCCCCGCAGTTCCTCCTGGCTCAGAGGTCTTGCTTCCTCCCTGATCATGACCCGGCTCTTGAGCTGCCGAAGCTCAGGCGAGTTCAGCTTCTCCATGAGTTCGGGCTGCCCAATGAGCAAGATCTGCACAAGCTTCTCCTGATCCGTTTCCAAGTTGGAAATCATTCGTACGAGTTCTAAGCTCTTCTCATTGAGGTTTTGGGCATCGTCAATAATGATTGCACAATTCTTACCCTCCTGATTCCGGCTCAACAAGAAATCATTAAGGACTTTCACTTGCTCGCTGAGGAGTAAGTCATGGACAAATAGGCCAAAATCTCGGTTGATTTCTCTCAACAGCTCCGTTTCCTGATAGAAGGTATGAAAAACCAGAGATGTTTCCACCCCTTTCTCCTCAAGAATACTAATCACCTTCCGGCTGATCGTTGTCTTCCCCAATCCAACCTCGCCGGTAAAGACCATAAACCCCTTGCGGGTGAGGATCCCATGTACAATCTCTTTCACCACACGATCTATATGTCCACACACATAGAAATTGTCTACATCCGGCACGACCGGAAAAGGATTATGCCTTAACCCAAAATAATCCAGGTACTTCAATTCTGCCTTGAGTTCATCTGTGTTCATAGCTTCCACATCCCCACATAGCTCACGCCGTCTTTGCTCCGCCTGCCTGTAAAATGGCCTTTTTCCTGCCCGGCCTCACCGTCAATCCATTTATCCATCTTCAACAATGTCTTGTCCGATACACCGTAGAGGACAACCCGATCAGAAAAGCAAAGAAGGAAAATCCGTTCCTCTGGCCATCCCCATCGGTGAAGGTGGTAAATGTAGGCTCGGTTTGTATTGGACGAAGGAGGAGGCGTTCCTTTGTTGCCCATGAATTGTGTCAGACGATCCATATACGCCACATGGTTGCCCCCTGAAAATTGCGGCCATACACCACCTTCCGTATTGAACCGTTGCAACGCGACCTCCCATTTCATCAGGAAATCTTTTTGCAATGTCGTCTCAAGAGAATGATTAAAGAGTCTGATGCCCATCCACAGTGTGAGGCATCCAAACCCCGCGTAAATCACCATCGATGCCAGTCGGTCGACGGCCCTCCCCGAGACAGGCATTACATTACCATCCAGTCTCCCGAATCAGTTCTGGGATGAGGGTGTTTGCCTGGTAGATCTCCCTTAACCGAGCCAATCTCTTTCGTGCCTCCTCCGACCGATGGGTCTGGAGTTCGATAATGGCCATGTTGATGCCGGCCTCCAGATCATCTTCTTCTTTTTCCAGGACCTTAGTTAGAAGAGACGCGGCTGATGCGTAGTCTCTTTGACGCATATGCCAGACTGCCCTGAGCTTAAGCAAGTAAGGGTTCTCTTCTCCTTTTAGATCTGCCAATTGATCGATGAGTACTCTTACATGATCCATATCCCCTTCAGTCATCGACTCTTCTATCTTAGAAACCATGTGGCCAACTTTGGTGGCCTTTTCCAGGTTCACCTGATAAATGCGTTCACCCCTTGGGTCCCTGCCCTCCTTTGAGCTAAAGCGCTCCTCTTTTATCGGGCCTGACACTGAGAGGCCATCTCTATGTAAACGGGCTGACAGCACCGGCACCCTTTTCACTCGTGGACTCACTAAATCCGTCGTGTCCGCGCCCCGGGCGACATCAGGTGCCCTCGAAAGCATTTCACCAGGCTCAAATGTCATCGTTCTTTGCTCTGTTGCTCCTTTGCCATCGCCCGTCTTCGTTTTCTTCTCACCAGCCGGTGGGAC
>JASFPF010000138.1:0-5083 GCA_050116135.1 Deltaproteobacteria bacterium
CAGGCTGCGGGCAATGGCCTCACTTTTGCAGATAACACCTTATCTTGGACCTTAATTGAGCGAAAGTCGAGGATGCCCCAGATACAAGGCGTCAAGGGCGAGGCTGTAGTTAGACTACGCCGAGTCCTTGACAACGCCGTAGATGGGCTATGATCGGCTTTCCCAAAGGGTAAACAAAATGAAGATCTGAAGATCTAAAAGGAAAATTATAAATCAGCCGTAAAAGTGACATAAAATCACAAACAAGGCCGTAAATTAAGATCATTTCCAACATGTTCTGACTTTTCTTCATTTTGTTTACGCTCAATTAAGGTTGGAGTGTTTGAGGAGACATGACGTGTAAGAAAAAGGTTTGGGTCCGTAGAATCTGGATGGGGGCTTACGGGCTCCTCCTTCTGATGGGGCCCATGCAGGTGCGGGCAGACATATACCGCTATGTGGACAGCCAAGGGACCGTCCATTTTTCCAATGTGCCTACGGGCTCAGAATACGAGCTGTATATTCGCGAGTTTCCCCCCAGACGGGTCGATCATGGGTCCACCCGGTATGATGCCTACATCGGAGAGGCTGCTGAACGATACGGTGTGCCCTTTTCCTTGATAAAGGCCATTATCAGAGCAGAGTCGGATTTTGACCCCTCTGCTGTTTCTAAGGCGGGAGCCTGCGGGTTGATGCAGATTATGCCGGAAACGGCAAAGGATTTGGGGGTTGTTGATGCCTTTAATCCCAGAGAGAACATCCTGGCTGGGGTACGCTATTTCAAAGAGCTTCTGACGCGATTTCAGGGAAGCATGCCACTGGCCCTTGCGGCCTATAACGCAGGCCCAAGCAAGGTCCACGCCAACTGGGAGGTGCCCTCCATTGAAGAGACCGAGCACTTTGTGGACAGAGTGATGAGATATTTCAATGGGTACTGAACGGCTTGCGCCCCGGCCACGGAGGGGAACTTTTTTGTTGACAATATGAGAGGGAAGCCTTTAGACTTCTTCCAAAAAGCGGGAATAACTCAGTGGTAGAGTGCAACCTTGCCAAGGTTGAAGTCGCGGGTTCAAATCCCGTTTCCCGCTCCAATTTGTTGTCCGGCGGCATAGCCAAGTGGTAAGGCAGCGGTCTGCAAAACCGTTATACACCGGTTCAAATCCGGTTGCCGCCTCCAGTTATTTTAAGGGGTTAGCCAATGCGGTTAACCCCTTTTTTCATCCCATTTGGGGGACTGTCCGTGGGGTTAATGCTCAGCTCCTAAAGGTTTGACAGCAAAGGACCGAAAGATAATCGTAGACATGGGCTCCATGACAGGTGGGTATTGGAAAACGATCTCAGGCGAGTGTCTTGTAAAGGTTGACATTGCTGCCGGCCTATCGTAGGGTGAGTAAAGGTTGGCTACGTCCGTTTCTGTTTCCTCGCCCCATAGGTGTCCCCGTTATGGCCTCTGACCAAGGCAAGTCAGTCCAGACGATCTGGGCTATTCTTCTGACGGTAATGGGTGTCCTTCTTTGTGTCAAGACGCCTTATGCCCTTCGCCAGGCACCCGAGTCTGGCTTTTTGAACTTTGCTCGGTATTTTATTGCCGTCTTTCTCATTGGAGGTGGGGTGCGGAAATTATACACGCTCTATTTCCCGAGGCCAAAAGAGTCCTCCCATGAGGAGTAGATTCAACTGTATATTGCCTTTTGTTGAGGGTTAGATTTTCATGGTCGTACTGGACATGTCAAAAAAGCAGGCGGCTGGCAACGAGGATGCCACTGCCTCGATCCTGAACCAAGATCTGGAATACCGTGACAGGCTCTGGGAGATCACCAACCGAATCCACGCCGCAAACAACACGGATGAGATCCTCATGGATCTCAAAGATAACGTGACCCAATTGTTTGAGGCCGAGCGACTCACCGTATATGTGGTTGACGGGGTCAAGAAGGAACTGGTTTCCAGAGTAAAATCAGGAGAGGAGATCAACGAGATCCGGGTGCCTATTTCCCCTAACAGCGTTGCCGGGTATGTCGCCTTTAAGGGCGAGATGATCAATATCAAGGACGCTTACGACCAGGAGGAACTCTCGTCCATCGATCCTAATCTTGAGTTTGATGGCACTTGGGATGAAAAGACCGGATTTCGCACCCGACAAGTCTTGGCCGCGCCTATCAGCTTCCAAAAGTATCTCCTTGGTGCCATTCAGATTATCAATCGAAGAGACAGTGCTCCCTTTGGCGAGCGGGACGAGGCAGCCGTTCAAGAGCTGGCCAAGACACTTGGGATCGCCGTTTACAATCAGAAGAGGATGGCCAAGGCCCGTCCGGGAAAATTCGACTATTTGGTGGAAAACGGGCTCTTGATTCAGAAGGAACTCGATAAGGCCGTTTCAGATGCCCGGCAGACCAAAAAAGAGATTGAATCAGTCTTGATGGAAAATTACAAGATCTCCAAGAGGGATCTTGGGAAAGCCTTGAGCCATTACTACAAGGTGCCTTTTGTGGAGTATAATGAACGGATACCCATTCCCGGCGAGCTCCTGGCCGGGCTAAAGCTTTCGTTCATGAAGAGAAATTTCTGGGTCCCCATGGGCAAAGATGACGACGACAACATTATCATTGCCATTGACAACCCTTTTCACCTTCAGAAGGTAGATGTGATCAAGCCGCTGTTTGGCGGCCAGCGGCTGGTCTTTCATGTGGCGTTGAAAGAAGATATCCTCAGCTTCATCAATCTCTTTTTCCAGCAGGAACAGGAGCAAAGAGACATTGACGAGATCCTCGGCGAGTTGGCGGTTGAGGAGGAAGAGATTGACGAAGCAGAAAGGGGTGTGAGTGATGAGGATAGCGCCATCGTCCAGCTGGTGAACAAGATCATTTTGGATGCCTATGCCCGCAAGGCCTCAGATATTCATGTCGAACCCTATCCTGGCAAGAAAAACACCGAGATCCGGTTCAGGACCGACGGAGTTTGTCAGCTTTACCAGACCGTTCCTTATAGTTACCGTGCAGCCATTGTTTCGCGGCTCAAGATCATGTCGGATCTGGACATTGCGGAACGCCGCAAGCCCCAGGACGGCAAGATAAAGTTCAAAAAGTATGGTGGCAAGGACATCGAGCTTCGCGTGGCCACCGTTCCAACGGCGGGCGGTCTGGAAGACGTGGTGATGCGTATTTTGCATAGTGGCGAGCCCTTGCCTCTAAACAAAATTGGATTTTCCAAGCAGAATTATGAGAGGTTCTTGGAGATTATTACAAAACCTTACGGCATTGTTTTTGTCTGCGGCCCTACAGGCTCCGGCAAGACGACGACCCTGCATTCTGCTCTTGGCTACATCAACAAACCAGACATTAAGATATGGACGGCGGAAGACCCCGTGGAGATTACCCAGGTCGGTCTGCGCCAGGTGCAGGTCCACCACAAGATAGGTTTTGATTTTGCAAGAGCCATGCGCGCATTCTTGAGGGCCGACCCGGATGTGATCATGGTAGGGGAGATGAGAGACAAGGAAACGACCCACATCGGTATTGAGGCCTCTCTGACCGGGCACCTCGTATTTTCCACACTTCATACCAACAGTGCGCCGGAAAGCATAACACGGCTGCTCGATTTTGGAATGGATCCTTTTAACTTCGCGGACGCCATCTTAGGCATCATGGCTCAGCGACTGGTTCGAACCCTTTGCAAGAAATGTAAGAAATCCTATACCCCTTCTAAAGCGGAGTATGACGAGTTGGTCCGGGAGTATGGCCCGGAAGCCTTTGAAAAACTCAACATCCCCTATTCGAACGATCTGACCCTTTACAGGCCTGCAGGCTGCCCGGCGTGCAACAATACGGGATATCAAGGCCGAATGGGTATTCATGAACTCTTGATGGGAACCTTGGAGATGAAGCAGTTGATCCAGAGAAAGGCCAGTATGGAAGAGGTTTTGAATCAGGCTATCAAAGACGGCATGACCACGTTGAAACAGGACGGCATCGAGAAGGTCTTTGGTGGGTACACTGATTTGTTGCATGTGCGGAAGGTATGCATCAAGTAGTATGCTGAACGTAGGCCCCAGGCGTTAAGACTTCAGTTCCCCAATTCATCCGTTCCCAGTTCCTCCATGGCCGCTTCTTCGAACTTCCTGAGCTGGCTTTCATAGTATTTCCTTTCCTTGGGGCCCATGGCCAGGGCTTGTTTGATCACCACAATGGCTTGTTCATATAGGCCGCTGACATAATAACTTTCAGCCAGGGTATCCAGGATATGGGCCTCGGGCTTGAGGGCTGCGGCCTGTTTGGCATAAACCAGGGCCATCGTGGGATTTCGGAACCGGGCTTGTTCGCACGTTGCGTAAATCCAAGCCAGGTTATTGAAGGCCTCTGCATCACGGGGAGAAAGGTCAATCGCTTTTTCATACGCCTCGATCGCCTGATCATAGGCCTGGTTCTGGTAGTAGATGGAGCCCATCATGGTGTAGAGGACGGGATTGGTGGGGCGGCGCTTGATCTCCCTGGCCAGGACCTTTTCAACAAAGTGCATGTTTAAGGCCCTTCCTATTTCACCGAAATTAATAGCGTATGCCAGGTATCCCATGGACAAGAGTCCTGCCATGAAGACCATGATGCTCCTTCGCAATTTCTGGTCATGGCGTGCAATCCAGAGCCTGTTGGCCTCGCATTTCTTGAGATAATCGATCCGTTGGCGAATGCTGAAATGGGTCCAGTTGGGCCTGTTGTCGGATTGGCCGCTGTAAATGGCGATCTTTTCAAGAGATGAAACAAGCCCGCTGCTGTCGCCCAGAAGGGTGAATGCGTAAAGATCGGCCTGTCGTTCGCAGTTGCGCATAAAATATCCGAAGATATAGCGAAAGTAGACGAGAAGCGTGGCAGCCATGGCCAGGGTGAAGAGGATGGGCGTGAAGGGCAGGGGGCCGGCCTTGGGGTCTGGCACGATGGGCAGTGACAGATTGCTATAGAGTATGGCGTAGACAATCAGGTCAAATACGGCATATGAGAGCACGATAAAACCCAGGAAGAAGATGAGATAAAAGACCAAGTGTTTTTTCTTGATGTGCCCGATCTCATGGGCCATGACCGCATCGATTTCATCATCATTTAGGATTTTGAGA
>JASFPF010000139.1:0-5080 GCA_050116135.1 Deltaproteobacteria bacterium
ATCTGGCGGAGGTGGCCTCTTTCCGGGTTCGGGAATGGGTGAAACCTATTGTGGAGCTCTTAGCAGCGCTGCCTTCTGTGGTCATCGGCTTTTTCGGGATGGTGATAGTGGCTCCTTTTCTCCAGAGTGTTTTTGACATACCCACAGGCCTTAATCTGTTTAATGCCTCTTTAATGTTAGCTTTTATGTCCGTTCCCACCATTTGCACCCTTTCTGAAGATGCCATTTTTAGCGTGCCCAAAGAGCTCAAAGAGGCCTCTCTGGCCTTGGGGGCTACCCATTGGGAGACCATTGCTCGCGTTGTCGTTCCCGCCTCTCTTTCAGGCATCTGCACGGCTGTGATCCTAGGTATGTCCCGGGCCATCGGGGAGACCATGGTGGTGCTCATGGTGGCTGGCGGTGCAGGCCTTGTTCCCCATTCCCTGTTTGATCCGGTAAGGCCCATGCCTGCCAGCATAGCCGCTGAAATGGCAGAGGCTCCCTTCCGGAGCGATCACTATTATGCCCTTTTTGCTACAGGCATTGTATTGTTCGCGTTCACGTTGCTGTTCAACCTCGTTGCAGATCATGTCGCCCACCGATACAAACAGGTCGGGGCTGCAACGCTCTGAGAGTATAGGATGAACGAATCAAGCGTCGCTCATGTCGACTGTGGTGCCACGGCCCTTCCTGAATCGGAGAAAGCTCGCAAGGAAAAGCGTATTGCTCCTGGCATTCGGGCTCATCGCAGACTTTTTCAGTCTTTTGTATTTTGGTTCTTCAGGCTATCGGCTGCCGTTAATGGAATCGCACTGCTGATCATCGTCTATTTTCTCGTGGCCAGGGGTTGGCGGGCCATCAACTGGACCTTTTTAACGCAACCGCCCCTTGAGGCCATGACCAAAGGCGGCATTCTGCCCTGTATTGTCGGGACCCTCTGCCTCAGCATCGGCGCCCTTTTGGTAGCACTACCCATTGGGGTGGCCTCTGCCATCTATCTTCATGAGTACGCCCACCCTGGTCGGTTGCTCCGCCTGATCCGTCTCGGGATCAATAACCTTGCAGGGGTTCCCTCTGTGATTTTTGGTCTCTTTGGACTGGCCTTCTTTGTGGTATGGTTGGACTTTGGGGTTAGTATCCTTTCTGGTGCCCTCACGCTGGGCGCAATGACCTTGCCGGTAATTATCGGGGCTTCCGAAGAGGCCTTAAGGTCGGTCCCAGATACATACCGGGAAGCGTCTCTGGGCCTGGGAGCGACTAAGTGGCAAACCATCTACCGGGTCGTTCTCCCTGCTGCGTTGCCTGGCATCCTCACAGGGGCTATTCTAGGGCTTAGTCGTGCCGCAGGAGAAACGGCGCCTATCATGTTTACTGCGGCCGTTTTTTACAGTCCTTCATTGCCCTCTTCCCTTTTTGATGAAATCATGGCCCTTCCCTATCATATCTATGTGCTGGCTACGGCCGGCACAGAGATCGAAGCCACCCGACATCTGCAGTATGGAACGGCCCTTGTGCTTATTGTTCTCGTTCTGGGATTGAACCTTGTTGCCATTTTCTACCGAGCGCGCCTGCGAAGGCGTATGTGACGCACCGGGAGTGATGACAACACTATGACAATATGACATTGTTCTCCTTACGAGGTAACTTATGAGGGTTTTCGGGATTGGCGATGGATAAAGCCTTGAAAATGACAATAAGAGATTTGAATTTCTATTACGGAGATTCTCGTGCCCTTCATGACATCTCTCTTGACTTTTGTCCCTATGAGGTGACGGCCCTCATCGGCCCTTCGGGCTGCGGCAAGAGCACTTTGTTGCGTTGCCTGAACCGAATGAATGACTTGATTCCTCATAGTCGTGTGGAAGGACAGATTTTCCTAGATGATCAGGACATCTACGATCCCAATGTAGATGTGGTTGCCCTTCGTCGTGACATTGGCATGGTATTTCAAAAGCCGAACCCTTTTCCTAAAAGCATTTTTGAAAATGTGGCTTACGGGTTACGTGTCAATGGGATGAAAAATAAGGCTTTTGTCGCAGAGCGGGTAGAAAAGAGCCTTCAAGAGGCAGCCTTGTGGGAAGAAGTGAAAGACAGGCTTTACGAATCCGCCCTAGGCTTGTCAGGGGGGCAGCAGCAGCGTCTTTGCATTGCAAGGGCGATGGCCGTGGAGCCCGAAGTCCTTCTCATGGATGAACCGGCATCCGCCCTAGACCCCATTGCCACCCAAAAGATTGAGGAACTGATTCACAAACTGAAAAAGACCTACACGATCATTATTGTCACTCATAACATGCAGCAGGCAGCCCGGGTCTCGGATGTGACGGCCTTTTTTTACTTGGGAAAGCTCATCGAAGTGGATAAGACGGAAACCATTTTCACCAGGCCGAGCCTGAAGCAAACATCCGACTATATCACGGGTCGCTTTGGCTAGGATTGGGAGGAAGAGAAGGAAAACCTCATGACCGAGAAGCGTCTCCAGAGAGAGTTAGACAAGCTGAAGAAGAGAATTCTTTCCCTTGGGGCCATGGCCGAGGAGCGTGTTCGCATGACGGTCAAGGCGATCCAATCCAGAGACGATAATCTTGCGGCAGAGATCATCCGCATGGACTATGAGATCGATGAGAACGAAGTCGAAATAGAAGAAGAATGCCTGAAAGTACTGGCGCTTTATCAGCCTGTTGCGGTTGACCTGAGGTTTATTGTTGCTGCTATTAAGATCAACAATGACCTGGAAAGAGTGGCTGACGAGACCGTGAACATCGCAAAATGCGTCCAACGCATTGCCAAGCAGGCAAAGCTGGAAGTCTCTTTTGGCTATTATCAAATGGCCCAAAAAGCGGAATTCATGGTGAAAATGAGCTTGGATGCACTCGTTAACCTCGACCTGGACCGTTCTTTTCGGGTACTCATGCTAGACGACGAAGTAGATCGCATACACAGCAACATTCATGACCGCGTAAAGGAAGCCATTCTTCAGCAACCCGACCGTGTGGAGTATCTCATTAACTTGCTGTTGATCTCCCGGCACCTTGAGCGAATAGGAGACCATGCCACCAACATCGCTGAAGAGGTGATCTACATGATCGAAGGGGAGATTGTCCGCCACGGCAAATGGGATCAAGGCGATGACGAAGCTGGCGGTTAGATCCTTTCGAGTTCCTCCCTTTGAGAGACACGTCGTTTGCGTCTAACCAAAATCTAACCATTTTATCATCCCGTCTTAACAATCCTGATGTTTTCTTAAGAATCTTCATTCAATCTTGAAATAGCTGACTGAAAATACCTGGAAGGCATGGGTGGCATGCCTTTGTTAAGGAGGTGAAGCGTGTAAAACTTAGGAGGAAAGCGGAAAGAGAAGCGCATTTTTGGTAACAACAAACAACGAGGAGGATAAAATAGCATGAAGAGAATTGGATTCATCTTGTTCATGGCAACAACGTTGCTGATCGGTATGGGAAGCTACAGGGTTTCCCAGGCCATGGATACGCCAAAGCAAGACCCTCTGATTGAGATACTGATCAAGAAGGGGATCCTTACACAAGAGGAAGCACAGGAGCTCGTGAGTGAAATGCAAAGGGAACGTGGCAGACGAAAAGCCGAAATTAAGCAGGTTGCCGCGGAGGCCGTACAAGAGGAGGCTCAAACCAGCAAGGTCAAGCTTCCAAAATGGGTCGAGAGAATTGATCTCAGCGGAGATCTGAGGCTCCGCCATGATACTCAGTGGCGAACCGAAAAGAAACCGGGTAAGGACGAAGACAAATATCACCGCAACCGTGAACGGTTCCGCCTCCGCCTGGGCATGAAAGCAAAAACAACAGAGACCACGGAAGTGGGTGTCAGGCTGGCCTCCGGATCAGGTTTTCAGAACACGACGAACCAGAGTTTTGATGAACACGCAAGAGGTACGGAGATCTTTATCGACAGGGCCTACGCGTCCTGGAAGCCTTCTGACTGGCTTAAGCTCAGCGGCGGAAAGCACAAGAATCCGCTATTTACTTCTCCGCTGGTCTGGGACCCTGACGTCAATCCGGAAGGAATTTCGGAAAGCCTCAAATTTGATATCACAGATGGGATCGAGATCTTTGCAAACCTGGGTCAATGGTTCATCGAGGAGTTGAACGTGAAGGATACAAACAGTGATCCTACGCTGCTTGCGTACCAATTAGGCTCTGTCATCAAGCCAACCGAAAAGATTAAACTTGAGTTTGCCTTGGCCTATTATGATTATTTTAACCTGGACACCATTGGGTGGGAAGATGGTGTCTTGAAAGACAATACAGAGTTCCTGGGATACAATCAACAACACAGCCAGCAGATGATCGTTGATAGCAATGGGAAGCTTCTGAATGAATTCGGATGTTGGGAATTAGGTGCAAAACTCGAGGTGAAGAAGGTCCTCCCGGTACCATTTTCCGTCTTCGGAAGCTATATTCAGAACGCAGATGCCGATATCGATGAGCTCATAGAAAAAGGCGTTGATCCCGGTGACAGCGACCCTGCAGATCTTGAGGCCTATTCCGGTGATGATCGAGATTCAGGTTGGGTTCTTGGGGTGTCTGTCGGAAACAAGAAGAAAAAGGGAGACTGGTACGCAAAGTATTTCTACCAGGAATTGGAGGATTATGCCTTCCCGGCTGTATTTGTTGATTCCGACTTTCATGGTGGCGGCACCAATAACAAGGGACACTACATTAACGGCCGCTATTTTCTTAGAGACAATATTCAAGCAAGCGCCACGGCTTTCTTTACCGAGCGTGAGGATGAGCGCAAGGATGGAAAAAAGGATGAAGACCGCATACAGCTAGATATGGTTATAAGCTTCTGATGATATGGCCTTGGCGCCTCGGAGCTTGATCATTCCTGGATGTTTTTGCTATAAGCCCTATAGGCGTTATTTGTTTGCACTAGTCTATTTCATGTGCTTTTCAGATTGCCGTGAACGGGAGTGGTCCTTTGAGTTACTGGTATTCTGTATGATGGTGATGATGCCGGCAAAAAAGGGGAAGTGCCGGTTGTGGACAATAACCTCGGAGATGACCATAAGGTCCAGGCGGTCTGGCAGATCAAATTCTAGCGTGTGCCCATCCACGAAATATTATCC
>JASFPF010000140.1:0-5080 GCA_050116135.1 Deltaproteobacteria bacterium
TGCCCACCGTGGTTGGCGGGGTCGAAGAGGTGATGAGTCGGCAGGCAGACACTCTTCACCACATGTTTCGGGCTGTGCTGGGAAAAGATGACGTGAACTACTTCATGCTCCCTTTAATAGGTTAACGATGAGAGATGAGATTGTCTATCCTGTCAAAGGGAAAAAAGACCCTGCCGTGGGGTCTGTGGCGGTGATGGTGGCCATGGAAACAGACCTGGCATTCGTGCGCCGAGCCATGGAGATTGCAGGAAAACCCGTATGCAAGATTTTCAGTAGCCGGCTGTACAAAGGCCAGTGTTACCATGAAGATGTCGCCGTTGTTGGACCCATGATGGGTGCTCCTTACGCGGTCATGGTTCTGGAGAAGTTGATCGTGCTGGGGGCACAAAGGGTAGTTTTTTTCGGATGGTGCGGTTCGATCCAACCAGG
Organism: Deltaproteobacteria bacterium; assembly: GCA_050116135.1. Lineage (GTDB taxonomy): Bacteria > Desulfobacterota > Desulfobacteria > Desulfobacterales. The sequence continues at coordinate 430 of JASFPF010000140.1, forward strand.
GGTAGGCATTGGGGATTTTGTGATTCCCAATCGTGGCGTGAGTGAAGAGGGGACATCTTTGCACTATCCGGGACATGATTCACACCCCAGACCCTCAGCCATAGTGGTCAAGGCTATTGAGGAAAGCCTTTTGCGACACGCTGTCTCGTTTCAAAGGGGTGCTGTTTGGTCAACGGATGCCCCCTACAGAGAGACCAAGGAGAAGGTCCTTCTGTTTCAACAGCAAGGCGTGCTCGGGGTTGAGATGGAAGTCTCAGCCCTATTTACGGTAGCCCGTTTTCGACAGGTGAAGATCGGGGCATTGCTCGTGGTGTCCGACGAGCTTGGCTCGCTGAGCTGGAAGCCCGGGTTCAAGACGCACAGGTTGAAGCAGTCCCGCGAGATCGCCGCAGAGGTTTTGCGATCAACATGTCAGAAGTTGACGGGCTGTTGACCAAATCCCTTTTCGCTTGTTCTGAAACGTTTTTTGATAAATCTAAGGCTTGCTCCAGGCGATGTCAAAACTCGCCCTTCGGCCTCAAACAGTTGACATCGCTGATCTTGCGCTTCGCCAAGATTTATGAACAAAAAACGTCTCAATGAACCGCTCAAAGGCTTTCCTGTTTGGGCAACAGCCCGTTGACGAAGTGATGGATGACGGTTTCAGAAAAGATCTCTTGCAATGTCATGATGAATGAAGATGTCCAAAAAAGAGCGGCCGAACTCCGACAGGCCCTTAACCGGCACAATTATCTGTACTACGTTTTGGATGAGCCAGAGGTCTCAGATGCCGAATACGACCACCTCATGAGGGAACTCATGGCTTTGGAGACGGCCCATCCGGAATTGGTTGGGCCTGATTCCCCGACCCAGCGGGTGGGGGCGCCGCCTCTTGAGAAGTTTGAAACGGTGGCTCATACCATTCCCATGCTCAGCCTGGAAAATGCTTTTGATGAAGAAGAGGCCCTGGCCTTTGATCAACGGGTACGTCGGTTTCTAAAAACCGACGAGGAGATACTCTACACGGCAGAGCCGAAAATGGACGGCGTAGCCGTAGAACTGGTCTATGAAAATGGTCTTTTGAGCCAGGCCTCGACCAGAGGCGACGGATACACGGGCGAGCTCATCACGCTGAACATCAGGACCATCAAAACCATTCCTCTGGCCCTTGTTAAAACGGCTTTAACAACGGTCCCCGCTCGCTTGGAGGTGAGGGGAGAGGTCTTTATTCCCCTGACGGCCTTCAGGCAGTTAAACGAAGAGCGCCTTGAGCATGGGGAGCCGCCTTTTGCCAATCCGCGAAATGCGGCTGCAGGCTCCCTCAGGCAGCTTGACTCCCAGATAACGGCCAAGCGCCCCCTGGACATATTTTGCTATGGCGTGGGCATGGTGACCGGCCTTGGATTCACCTCGCACTGGGAAATCCTGGAGGACCTCAAGGACTGGGGTTTTCGGGTGAACCCCCACATCAAACCGAAGGTAGGCATAGAGGAGGTCCTGATCTATTACCAAGACCTTTTGGACCGTCGCCATGAGTTTCCCTACGAGATGGATGGCATGGTGATCAAGGTAGACAATTTGGTCCTGCAGAAGAGGCTGGGCGAAAAGTCCCGAAGCCCCAGGTGGGCCCTGGCCTATAAATTTCCAGCGACACAGGAGACGACGCAGGTGCTTAAAATCGACGTTCAGGTGGGACGAACGGGGGCCTTAACGCCCGTAGCCCTGTTAGAGCCTGTTTCTGTCGGGGGGGTGACAGTCAGCCGTGCGACCCTGCACAATGAGGATGAAATCAAAAGGAAGGATATTCGTGCGGGAGACACGGTGCTGGTCCAGCGGGCCGGTGATGTGATTCCCGAAGTCGTCAAGGCGATCACGACCAAACGAACAGGGGCGGAGCAGGTGTTTCACATGCCTGCCACATGTCCCGTGTGCGGTTCCGAGGTGCTTCGCCTGGAAGGTGAAGCCGTGTCGCGATGTGTCAATGCCAATTGTCCGGCTCAGGTAAAGGAGCGCATCAGGCATTTTGCCTCGAAAGGGGCCTTTGATATTGAGGGACTGGGAGACAAACTCGTGGGCCAATTGGTGGACCGAGGACTATTAAGGTCTTACGCAGACGTCTTTTCTCTGGACAAGGAAACCGTGGCAGGGCTCGAAAGGATGGCAGAAAAATCGGCCCAAAACCTGATGGACGCCATAGCAAGAAGCAAGCGAATTACCCTTGGTCGGTTCTTCTATGCCTTGGGCATCCGCCATGTGGGTGAGCATATCGCTCATGTCTTGGCTCGGCGGTTTAAGACATTGAGTGCGTTGATGTCTGCCACTGCCGAGGCGTTGATAGCCACAGAAGAGATAGGGCCACAGGTATCGCAAAGTGTGAGAGCTTTTTTGGAGAATCCTGAGAATCAGAGCAACATTGAGCAGATGCTGGGCGCTGGCGTCTCGATAAGGGACGAGGAACGGATAGCAGACGAGGCGCTAGCCGGGATGACTTTTGTCCTAACCGGGGCGCTTGAGTCCATGACCCGTGGGGAAGCAAAGGCTCGCATTGAAGCCTTGGGGGGAAAGGTGAGCAGTTCGGTCAGCCCCAAGACGACCTGTGTGGTGGCGGGAAAAGATCCAGGATCTAAACTGGAAAAGGCCAGACAGTTGGGATTAAGGGTCCTTGATGAAGCACAATTTGTGAAGATGGTTTCTTAATAAGAGTATCACCTCGAAAAGAGTTGGAGTGATCCGGAGGGTTCAAGGATCGAAGGATTCCAGGGTTCAAGTAGAATGCTGAATCTTTGAATCCTTTGCTACAACTAACTTGGAAAAAGAATTTGATCAAGGTTACGGAGAATGGTCATGAGAAATGTCAGATCTCATGTCCGTATTGACGGACGTGTCCAAGGAGTGTGTTTTAGAATGGATACAAGACGTGCAGCCTTGGAGCGGAACCTCACTGGATGGGTGAAGAATCTGCCAGACGGTGGCGTGGAGGCCGTTTTTGAAGGGGCGGAGGCTGACGTAAAATCCATGCTCAAGTGGTGCGAGATCGGCCCCCCCCTGGCCCACGTGAGGGAAACGACCGTAGAATGGGAGTCTTACACCGGAGAGTTTGATACCTTTGAGATTACCTTCGCATAAAGCCCTGTTGGTTCCCATCCGAAAAAGTTGTTTTCAGATGGGAACCAACCAAATGCTGTCGGTCTAGGCCTGCAACTAGATCGCGTCTTTTAAAGACTTGCCGGGCTTGAATCTTACCGTATTGGAGGCCTTGATTTTGATCGTCGCGCCGGTTTGAGGGTTTCTCCCCTTGCGAGCTTTGCGCCGTACCTTTGAAAAGGTTCCAAAGCCTACCAATGTCACCTTGCCGTCCTTCTTTTTTAAGGCCTTGGTGACGTTGGTCACAAAAGAGTTGAGTGCTGCCCCCGCGGCGGCTTTTGAAACGCCCGCATCCTTTGCCATCTTCTCCACAAGTTCTGCCTTAGTCATGCTCACTTCCCCCCCTTTTGTTGGATTTAATTAAACCCTCTTGCAAAACCCCACGATAACTGCCGTTCCCCATACATTGATATTTCTAGGATGTCAACTGGATATTTGCTTCTTTTTAGATTTTTTTCTTTACAGAGCCAGAATCTACTATGGTTTGCCATGGACACAGGCCTATGTTCCCCTAAATACGCGATGATGCCCACAGGTGGCTTACGAAATGCCGTAAGTTCTCATCTTTGAAAGAAGCGTAGGATGACTGATTCCTAAGAGCTTGGCTGTCCGGGTACGATTATTGTCAGTTTCCCGCAGGGCCCTCTCAATCAATGCTTTTTCGAGCGCCATGGTATTCGCCTTGAGCGAGGTCTCCTTAGAAGGCCAGATGGGCTCTGCGCTTGCCTGGGCACCTCGTATTTCATCCGGCAGTTCACTGACATGAATGTGGGATCGCTCTGTTAAGACCATCGTCCTCTCGATAACGTTCTCAAGTTCTCTGACGTTGCCGGGCCAGGGGTAGGCCATCAAGGCCCGAAGGGCTTCAGGTTGAATTTCTGTGATCTCTTTTCTCAGGCGCTTGTCGAACTTCCCCATGAAATGATTGACCAGCAGAGGAATATCTTCCCTTCTGTCGCGCAGGGGGGGCACCTTGATGTGGAGCACATTGATTCGATAAAAGAGGTCATCGCGGAAGGTGCCCTCCTTGACCGCCTCGGCCAAATTAGCTGCTGTGGCTGCAATGATTCTGACATCTACCTTGATCGCCTCGGCACTTCCCAAAGGCCGCACCATTTCGTCTTGCAGGACTCGAAGAAGCTTCACTTGAAGTGACAGGGGCAGTTCTCCAATCTCATCAAGAAAAAAGCTCCCGCCACTGGCTTCCTGAAAGATGCCCTTTTTGTCTTTGCCCGCATCTGTAAAGGCCCCCTTAGCATAGCCAAAGAGTTCGCTCTCCAGAAGGTTTTCGGGCAATCCCCCACAGTTGACAGCGACCATAGGCTTGCCTTTACGGACGCCATTGTAATGGATCGCCCTGGCAATGAGTTCTTTGCCCGTACCGCTTTCACCGGTGATCAATACCGTTGTTTTGTAGTCAGCAACCTTGCGGATCATCTCAAAGATAGCGCGCATGGCCTGGCTCTTAGCGACCATATTTTGAAAGGAAAAGGTTTCCTGCACCGCATCGCGAAGCCTGAGGTTTTCC
>JASFPF010000141.1:0-5050 GCA_050116135.1 Deltaproteobacteria bacterium
AGCCCACGCTTTACGGTGCTGTTCATAGTAGTCTCTAATTTCTTCCGGTGTCACAGAAATTTTACTCAGAAGCTCCCTGTGCGTCACCTTTTCGATAAGCAGCTGCCTCTTAAGCCTTTCCTCCCATATTTCCAAGGAGACGGCCTGCTTCATAAACATGGCCTTGAAGCCGTCGTCGTCATAATCCCTTTGAATGCGGTCCACGGTCTCTTCAAGTTCTTCAGAAGAGACATGTAAATCGAGTTCCTCTGCCCGCCTGAGAACAATCATCTCTTCAAGGAGTTCCAACAGAAACCTGAGACGAGCCTGCCGCAAATCCAGGCCGGAATCGGTTGTTCCTTTAGCATAGCTCGTTTTGAGAGGCTCGAAAAATTCGTTGAATTCCGCCAGGGTCAGGACGTGGTCATCAACCTGGATGACGGCTTGACCTTCGGCTCCCGTATTATTTCTGTTGGAACACCCTGAAACAAGAAGGAGGACAAAGGAGACGATCGCTACTTTTTGGGGATTTCTCATCTTAGCCGGTTACTGATGCAAACTCATCCTCTCCCACGTCCATTCAGGCCGTTTCCGGGCAAAAACTCGGTAGCACGTCAAATTAGCTCTTGCAAGACCTTTTTGGTCAAGCCCATGGCGTCAGCAACGCCATCCCTAGGCACCTTGGCCTCCAGCACATAATCGGGCCTGAAGTGAAAGCGCTGAGGATCTTGTTGGATCAGTTGGGTTATTTGCTCAGCCCGCACAGGGGTCTTTTCAGAAAAGGTAAACACGGCACGGTGGGGCTCCAAGTCAAGGCGCTGGATGCCAATGCTTTTGCACAGGACCTTCAGCATGATCTTTTCCAACAGGGTCATGGCCTCTGCTGGAAGGGGGCCGAAGCGATCTTGAAGCTCTTGACGAAGATCTTCGAGTTCAGAAGTGTCTGTCACCCTTGCCAACCGTCTGTAAAACGTCAGGCGCTGGTCAATGTCAGACACATAGGTTTCAGGGATGTAGGCTGAGCGCCCTCCCACAATCTCAGGCTCTTGCTCCGGTTCAACAGGTTCGCCCTTGAGCTCACTCATGGTCCGTTCCATGAGCTGCCGGTACATCTCATAGCCGACCGATACAATCTGACCGGACTGGGTGGGGCCGAGGATGGTTCCGCCTCCCCGTATTTGCAAGTCATTCATGGCGATCTGAAAACCGGAGCCAAGGTTGCTGTGTTCCATGAGAACCCTTAGGCGTTTCTGGGCATCCCTGGTGAGGGCGCTTTCACGGGGGATGAACAGGTATGCATAGGCCCTTTCATCCCCTCGACCCACCCGTCCGCGAAGCTGGTAGATTTGGGCCAAGCCAAACTTGTCGGCCCGATTGATCAAAATGGTATTGGCCGACGGGAAATCCAGACCCGATTCTATGATGGTGGTGCAGACCAACAGATCAATATCGTGATGCAAGAACTGTAACATGACGCCTTCAAGGGCTTCATCGTCTAGGCGCCCGTGGGCTACACCGATGCGAAGGCCTGTCACCAGATCTTTAAGGTGACGGGCCATCCCCCAAATGGTGCGGATGTTGTTGTGGACGAAGAATATTTGCCCCCCCCGGTGAAGTTCTCTGTGAATGGCCTCCGCGATCACGGTGTCGTCCAAAGGGCAGATATAGGTCTTGATGGCGTAGCGGTACTCTGGCGGTGTTGCGATGACGCTCATATCTCGGATACCAGTCAGGGACATGTGGAGCGTCCTGGGTATGGGCGTGGCCGTGAGGGCCAAAACATCCACGGTACGACGGAGTTGCTTCAGCCTTTCCTTATGGGCCACACCAAAGCGTTGCTCTTCGTCAACAATGAGCAAGCCAAGGTCTTTGAAGGCGACGTCCTTTTGTAAAAGACGGTGGGTCCCTATGACGATATCTACCCGCCCTTCCTTCACCTTTTTCACAACTGCCCGCTGCTGGGCCGCAGAGCGGAACCTGCTGAGGGTCTCTATCTCAACCGGAAAGGGCCTGAAGCGGCTCTTAAAGGTCTGAAAATGCTGCTCAGCAAGCACGGTCGTTGGAACCAGAAAGGCGACCTGCTTGTTGTCCCAAACCGCCTTGAAGGCGGCCCTCAGGGCAATCTCGGTCTTTCCATACCCCACATCACCACAAATCAGCCTGTCCATGGGCACCGGGGATTCCATGTCGGCCATCACATCTTCTACGGCGCGACGCTGATCGGGTGTCTCTGTGTATTCAAAGGCCGCCTCAAAGTCCCGGAAGTATCGGTCATGTGTAGAAAAAGAGTGTCCTTTTTGAACCTTTCGCCAGGCATAAAGCTTGAGGAGTTCCCCTGCCATCTTTCGGATGGATTTCTTCACCCGCGCCTTCACCCGCTCCCATGATTTGCCTCCCATCTTATCCAGACGTGGGGTCATCCCATCCACCCCCACGTATTTTTGGACACCGTTCATTCGGTCCACCGGCACATAGAGCTTGTCGCCGTCCCTGTATTCTACGACAAGAAAGTCATTGGTCAGGCCCGTCACTTCCAGCTTGATCAAGCCTGCGTATCGGCCAACACCGTGTTCCATGTGAACGACAAGATCACCTGCTTTCAGATCTTCAAAGGCCACCCAGGATGTGGTGACCTCCTTTCTTGGCGCCCTGAGCCGCCGGTGTGTGGGACCAAAGATCTCATCCTCGGTAATGATGGCCACGGCCTCGTTGGCCCAGATGAAGCCCGAAGACAGCTCGCCCAGACAGATCGTTGGGGCCTGTTCAACAGGCGCCCGTGACGGGAAGGTCTCAAGAAACCGAAGATCAAGACCATAGGGGACCAGGAGGCCTTCCAATCGCTCGGCCTGTTTGATGGTGCGGCATAGGAGATAGGGCACCAAACCGTCTTGAAGGGCACGGTTGATCCATTCTACCAGCGGTCGCAGCAAGTCCTCGGGTCCGCCCCGAACCTTCAGCTCTTGGGTGACCAGGTCGTTGTTGCCGACCACGAAGTGGCAGGCCCGCGTCCCGTCTGTCACCGGGACTGTTCTGAGGGCAAGGTGGGAACCGTGACGAAACCCTGCCTCCACCTCAGACCAGGTCAGGTACAGGGCCTCGGGTTCCACGCAGAGGTGACCCTCACCGGCAGCAGCCAGGTAGTTCTTGGTGACCGTCTCTTCGGTCTCAAGGGCCAGATTCTCAATGGCGCCAGGATCGATCAGGACAGGGAGGCCCTGCGCTGGCAGATAGTCAAACAGGGTGTCAAGGCGGGGATAGATCAGGGAGATGAGTCCGCCGATGCCAGGGAACTGATCCTGGGCTCTGACGCGATCAACGATTTCCTCGATGCGCATGCCGGGCATCTCAAGGGTTTCGCCCTGCTTGCGGATACGGGCCACCATGCTGTCGATCTGGGAGGGCTCAAGGATCGCCTCCGTTGCGGGAAGGAGTGTCACCTCAGATAGGGCCTTGAGGGAACGCTGGTCTTGTGCGGAGAATGTTCTTATGGATTCTACAGTATCGCCGAAAAACTCGATGCGGACAGGATCAGGATGGAGAGGCGGAAAAAAATCAATCAGGGCGCCTCGAACGGCAAAATCTCCGGGCTCTTCCACCAGGACAGTCTCTTGATAACCGCCCTGAATCAATTTTTGCATCAAGACATCGCGGTCCGTTTCCTCGCCAGGCAAGAAATATTCGGCGAAGCGCGTGAGCGCCTCTTTGGGCATGACTTTTTGTAGCAAAGCTGAAACCGTCGTGATGATGATCGGGGGCGTCGAGGCGGTCATCATTTGGTACAGGGCTTCGATCCGTTGACACGCCGTTTCTGGATGATAGGAGAGAGGTTTAAAAGGCAAGATGTCGTAAGATGGGAAGGTGATGATGGGAGGGTCTGTCTTTGCAGAAAAAAACCCCAGGTCTTGAGCCAGCTGTTCGGCCTCTCTTGCTGAGGCGCACAGGACGAAGAGGGGGCCCTTGAGCTCGCCGTATAGTCGGTACATCAGGGATGCTTGTGCCGCCCCGGACAGGCCCGTGCAGTCCACGCGTCCCGTGGCGTCTGCGAGCATCGTCAATAGATCACCAATGGAATGACCCAACATCTTCATGGGGGGGTTCAGTCCCTTTGCGCAAAAGGTGCCTCGATCCGCAACCCTCCTCATATAGGATAGAACGCCATCGGGTTCAAGAGAAGGTGAGGGCCACACAGACCGCGATCCATAAATCTCTCTTGATTTTGTGGCATGAATGCAATAAAAAAGCCTAAACTTGAGGCCAGCGTAGCTCAGGGGTAGAGCAACTGATTCGTAATCAGTAGGTCGCGGGTTCGAATCCCATCGCTGGCTCCAAGAAAATCAAGGGGCGCAGCCGGCATCCTAACAGACAGAGCCCAGAAGATGTGATCCTTCTGGGACAGTCACCGTCGGCAGAATGTTCGCAGGGCGGTCGGTCCATTCCATGGATTGACCGCTTTGTTCTTGTGTTCCCGACTTGGGTGGCCAGGTCTTGCGGTCATGGTCTTCATGGCGGGTTCGTTTATCCGTCGTTTCCTGGTCGTCCTGTTGCTTGTCATGTTCACAGTGGCATTTTTTTTCATAGTATATAACCCTAATTGCCCAATGTCTTGAATTGGCATCGCGACAAAATATGACCTAACTATTTGAACTATATACAAATAAGCCAGCTGGCACAGATTGGCATGGTACTTGATGTACTGTTGAATGAAAGATATGTGTTGGCTTTGAGGTTACAGCGCCACACACCAGGCGTTGTTGAGGCGAAGGTAGAAAATGAAAGATTTTGCTTTCTTACTAATTATCGCTCTTGCTTGTGGTACCGCGATTGGACTGTTGACTTATAACTTCCTCAGTTGGATACCCTAAGGGCAGAGAGTGAGCGCAGGGGGTAAACGCCATTGCTAAACGCCATGCTAACCATTCAGCACCGTTTTAATCCCCTGCATGTTTACTGCCGTTTGGTAGATAAGGGGTTGAACAGAAGTTTATGCATGTCTATATGTAAGCATTACGAAATACTTATTTACAGTTGGATCTCTTGGTTTACTGCGGTGGCGGTGAAGATGTGTAAGCTT
>JASFPF010000142.1:0-5034 GCA_050116135.1 Deltaproteobacteria bacterium
TGTCGCTATCCTCGACTGGGCCTTGGGGGAAAATGTGGGCTTTTCAAGGTTTGTCAGCTTGGGCAACAAGATGGACATCTCAGAGACAGAGATGATGCTTTCCATGCAGCAGGATGAAAACACACGGGTGATCCTCGGTTATTTGGAAGGCATCGAGGATGGTCCGCCTTTTATGAAAGCGGCTCGCCGCGTAGCTCAGGAAAAGCCCATTATTGTCATCAAATCTGGCACCACCCCCGCAGGGGCCAAGGCGGCGTCCTCCCACACAGGGGCTTTGGCCGGTTCTGAGCATGCTTACGACGCCGCCTTTAAGCAGAGTGGCATTATACGTGCCCGATCCATGCAAGCCCTCTTTTCCTATGCCATGGCCTTTGCCAGTCAACCCCTGCCAAAAGGCGGCAGCCTGGCCATCATCACCAATTCCGGGGGGCCGGGCATTCTGGCTGCAGATGCCTGCGATAGGAGTTCGCTTCACTTGAGCCCCATTCAGAAAGAAACAGCTGATCGCCTCCGGGCGTTCCTGCCGCCCACGGCCTCGGTGTACAACCCCATAGACATTATCGGTGACGCCTCCCATGAAAGGTACGAGAAAACCTTGCGGGTCGTGGTTGAAGACCCGTTGATTCAGGCCATCGTGATCCTGTTGACCCCAACGGCCTCTGTGGACCCAACTGCCGTGGCCCGCTCAATCGTGACGCTGGCCAGGGACGCTGACAAGCCGATCATGACGTCCTTTATGGGTGAAAAAAAGGTCAGGGCAGCGCGCAAGATCTTCCAGGACCACGGGATTCCCAGTTATGATTACCCGGAAGATGCCATCAGTGCCTTGGATGCCATGTTATCTTACGGCCGGTGGCGGGAAAAGCCTGAGAGGCAATACCGGGATTTCGAAGTGGACACCCGTCAGGTACGCAACATCTTTGCCTCAGTGCTCAGGCAGCGTCGGCACGATCTGATCGAAAATGAAGCCAGGGAGATCCTGAGGGCCTACGGATTCAGGTTGCCTGAAAACCGAATGGCCAGGACCACGAGGGAGGCCGTCAAGGCCGCTTCCCAGATCGGTTATCCTGTGGTCATGAAGATTGCCTCACCCGATGTGCTCCACAAGAGCGACATGGGGGGCGTGCGCGTCAAACTTGAAGACGATGCCATGGTGGAAGAGGCCTTTTTTGACATCACCTCCAACATACAGCTCAGGCAACCCAGAGCCCGGATCCTGGGAGTGATGGTTCAAGAAATGATCACCCAAGGCAAGGAGGTCATCCTGGGGATTACCAGGGATATGCAGTTTGGCCCCATGATCATGTTCGGCCTTGGGGGAATCTATGTGGAAGTGTTAAAAGATGTCTCCTTTCGCATTGCGCCGCTGGCCGTTGAGAGCGCCGATGCCATGATCCGCGAGGTTCGATCCTTTCCGCTGTTACGGGGGGTGCGGGGGGAGACCCCGGCGGATATCGAAGGGATCAAGGATGCCCTGGTGAGGTTGTCTCAGATGGCCATAGACTTTCCTGAAATCGTCGAAGCAGATATCAATCCACTCTTGGTTTGTCCCGAGGGCGAGGGCGTTGTGGCCGTGGATGCCAGAATCAGCATACAAGAGTGAGGGGGAGATGGAAAAATGGTTTGTCTCTATGTAGGATCAACAATGGGGTATTCAGGAAAAAACCTGACCGTCATGGGAATCGGCCAGCGGTTTCTCAAAGACGGGCTCAAGGTGGGATACTTCAAGCCCTTTGGCCGGTTGCCCATGAAGATAGACGGTGTCATGACGGACAAAGACGCCTGGTTCATCCACCGGGTGCTCATGTTGAAGGATCCCGTGGAGGCCCTTTGCCCTGTGGTCTTGACCCATGACCTGATGGTCAATGGGTGCCGTGGAGAGTGCCCTGATCTGGACCTGAAGATCCAGGCCGCCTTTGAAGCCATATCACGAGAAAAAGATGTGGTCATCATCGGAGGCGCAGGCCGGCTTGAGTCAGGCAAAGCCTTTGATGTCTCAGGATATCACATTATCGAAAGCCTGAATGCCCGTGTCCTTCTGGTCGATTATTACGACAAGGAATTCTATCTGGATGCCGTCTTAAGTGCCCAAGGGCGCCTGGGAGATCGTCTCCTGGGAGCCATCGTCAACAGGGTCCCGGCAGGCTATGAAGAAAAGATGCAGGACTTGATTGTGCCCTTCCTGGAGCGGAAAGGCATCCCGGTCTTTGGAACCCTCCCGGAAGATGCTGTGCTAGGCTCGGTGGTGATCGGAGATATCGTGGATGCCTTTGCCGGTGACGTCCTGTGCTGCCGCAACAAACTAGATGGCCTAATCGAGCACTTTCTCATTGGAGGCATGCAGGTGGATCGTGCCCTTGAATATATCAGGAAGACGAGAAACAATGCCGTCATTGTGGGCGGTGATCGGGCCGACGTGCAACTGGCTGCCATCGAGGCCATGACGCAGTGCCTCATCTTGACAGGCAACCTGTACCCGAATGAAATTGTGGTCTCCAGGGCCGAGTTAAAGGGCATCCCCATTGTGGTGGTTCGAGCCGACACGTACTCTGTGGCAAAGAACGTGGAAGAACTCTCCCGGAAGCTTCGCCTCAGGGAAAAGGAAAAGGTCTATTGCGGCATTCGCCTGATTGAAGAAGGGTTTGATTTCAAAAGATTGTACGAGACACTCGGCATCAGCGTGTAAGAGGTGCAAAGGCGGAAGACCGACAACAAGACGATAAATGTCTCACACTTTAGGCATGTCGGCTCATTTGAAATTCCTTAAAAGAAGGTTAGAGAGGCCCCATCCAAGAAACATAATCCAATCAATGGACACAGGCGTCAGCTTTCCATTTAGATTGTGGACGAAAACTAGATCCGCATGGCCTATCTTGACTATCATGATGTCTTAGTATTCTTCCTTGGCGCCGTCTTTGGTGGTCTAGCGGTGTGGCTGGTGGCACGATCTAGGGTGAGCGCCCGGTTGTCAAAGGTCCTGGCCCAGAGCGGTGCTGAGATGGCCCGGCTGGAGGAGGTCACCCGAAGCAAGGAGGAAGAACTCCAGGAAAAGCAGGGCAGACTCGGCGATCTTGAAGAACAACTGGGGCACGCCGAGGCCCATATCCTGAGCCTTTCTGAAGAGCGCTCTGCCGCCAGGGCCAAGCTTGAACAGATGGCCCTGGTGCAACAGGCCCTTGAAGAAAAGACAGGCGAGGTCAAGGACCTTACGGCTGCCATCACAGGGTTGAAGGAGAAACAGGCAGCGCTTGAAACCATCATAGAAAAAGAACGCCTGGCCACTCAAGAGAAGCTTCAGCTCCTTGAAACGGCCAAAGAACGACTCACTGATACCTTTCAGGCCCTATCAGCCACTGCATTGAAAGACAGTCACGAATCCTTTCTTGAGCTGGCCAAGGCGACCTTTGCCCAGTACCAGGAACAAGCCAAAGGGGATCTGGAGTTGCGTCGCAAAGCGGTGCAACAGCTGGTGGAACCCATGAAAGAATCCCTGGAAAAATATGACAGGCACGTCCAGGACATGGAAAGGATCAGGGAAAAGGCCTATGGCGGCCTGTCGCAACAAGTGCAGTCTCTCATGACCACCCAACAGCAGCTCCAGAAAGAGACAGCCAATCTGGTCAAGGCATTGCGGACCCCTCAGGTGCGGGGCAGATGGGGTGAGATCACCCTGAGACGGGTGGCCGAGTTGGCCGGCATGTTGAGGTACTGTGATTTCTTTGAACAAACAACCAAAGACACCGAGCAGGGTCGCCTGCGACCTGATATGATCGTCAGACTCCCCAATGAAAAACAGATCGTGGTGGATGCCAAGGCTCCGCTTCTTGCCTACCTGGAGGCCCTGGAAGCTGAAACCGAGGAGAAAAGGGCCAGAAAACTGGCCCTCCACGCCAGACAAATCCAGGCCCATATGAACAAGCTCTCCGAGAAGACCTACTGGGAGCAGTTTCAGGCAACCCCTGAGTTCGTGGTCCTCTTTATCCCCGGGGAAAACTTCTTCAGCTCCGCCTTGGAACAAAATCCAGGCCTCATTGAAGAAGGGGTGAGTAAGGGCGTCATATTGGCCACGCCCACCACCCTCATATCCCTGCTCAAGGCCGTTGCCTTTGGGTGGCGACAGGAAACCATGGCGAAAAACGCTCAAGCCATCAGCAACCTGGGCAAAGAACTCTACGAGCGCATCAACACCATGGCAGAACACCTGGAAAGACTGGGGCATCACATAGAAAAATGCGTATCCACCTATAATCAGGTCATTGGATCTTTTGAACGCCGGGTCTTGGCCTCGGCACGAAAATTCGGCGAGCTGGGCATCACCAAAAGAGACGGGGCACAAATTCCTTACTTGAGCCCCGTAGAAAAGACCACCCGCCAAATCACCACCACGGGGTCCAATGACCATCCTGCTTCGGCAGATAAGGAAGGCTAAGGTTTGAGGATCTGCCCACAGGGATGGCGCGGTGGCATGGCCGCAGTATCATGATGTCGCGCGGTCCGAGAGGCCCGTTTAGACCTTTATTGCATCACCTCGTGTCGCTCTTTGGTATTCAAAGCGCTCGCTTTAAAAAGGGGCGTCAAAAAGGCCATACGATTGACTGGAGACGGCCGTTATATTATGCCATACACCGCAAACAATAAACGCTGCCAGGAGAGACTGCATTGAAGATCGTCATTGTCGGCGCCGGCGAGGTGGGTTTCCATATTGCCAGCCGTCTGGCCTTTGAAAAAAAGGACGTGGTGGTCATCGACAAGAGCCCTGAGGCCTTGCGTCGGGTCTCTGAAAGCTTGGATGTCCAGGCCGTCCAGGGCTGTGGGAGCAACCCGAAGATCCTTGAAGAGGTCGGAGTCAAGGCGGCCGATCTGCTGCTGGCTGTCACGGATAGCGATGAGACCAACCTGATCGCCTGTCTTTTTGCCGGTATCCTGTCGCCTGCCACCATCAGGCTGGCCCGCATCCGAGGCGAGGAGTACCTCCTTTATGAAGACGCCTTGAGGGAGCCCCCGTACGGGATCGATGTGCTCATCAACCCGGAG